>CAZTII010000061.1:0-10371 GCA_964613305.1 uncultured Erysipelotrichaceae bacterium | reverse complement strand
CAACAATTACTTATTTTTACAAGAGATGTTTACACATAAATATTGACACTACCTTCATATCATACTATTTTTATTTCAAATAATATTTAAATGTGTTTTATTACTTTGTTTTTAAAATTAAAATAACAAAAGTTTTATTTTTGATTAATTGCTTACTAAAAAATATTATGGTAAAATTACAGTGAATTCAAGTTGAAAGCTGGGTTATTGTGAAAAAGAAAAACAAACAATTGGTGATTACTCCAATCAATTCTGCCATAGTCATTGTTGTTGCACTTGTGTGCATCTTTTCATTGTATTCCATCACAGTCTATCGCAACTTAAAATCAGAAGTTATTACATTATTGACTGAAACTGCAAAACATACTGCGACTGCCTTAGAGAACAAAATAAGCGGTGATCAACACAGTATTCAAGATGTAGCCTTAAGTTTATCAGATGATGAACAATTAGGAAATGAGTCTACAATGACTATATTAAATAAAATTGTATCCAACCATAATTATTTACGAATGGGAATTTTTGAACAAAACAATAACACAATTACCACTGATAAGAAGATTACAACATTAAAACCGCGACCATATCTTTTAAAAGCGTTAAATGGAGAATTGTCTATCTCTGATCCGTTTAATGATATTGTAGACGGTAATCCTATCATTGTATATGCAGCGCCAATTTTTGAAAAAGATTTTTCAACGATACGCGCGGCATTATTCGCAAAATTTTTCCATTAGTGATTATCATAATGCTTTAGCCATCAATGTGTTTGAGTCTCGCGGTTGTTCCTTTGTCATAAAGAAATGCGGAAATATTATATCTTCTTCCTGTAGTTCCTTAGCTTCTGAAGATTTAAGTAATTTATTTGATCATTTACGATCAGTCGATGAAAACAACAACGACAACGTCCATTTATTAGCTTCCAATGTCCTTGATAATAAGGAAGGTTATATTCAGCTGTTTGATAAAGGAAAAGATTGTCTACTCGAAAAGAAATATTTTTATTACGCACCGCTTAAGGTTAATAATTGGGTTCTTGTAACAAGTGTTCCGGAAAACTTATTAAATAGTAAAATGATATCTACTTTATTATCAACATTTATTTTAGCGATTATTGTTGTAATGACTACTGCCATTATATTAATAATTTTATTAAATAATCAAAAGAGATCAAAAAAAATATTAGAATCTATTGTTTATAAAAGTAATGTTACTGGTAATTTATCGTATGAAAAATTTAAACTTGAAGCATCTAAAATATTAGAAAACATGGAGTATAATTATGCTTTAATTACCATCGATATCGATAAATTTAAGTATATTAATGATATGTTTGGTTATGCTGAAGGCGATAGTTTAATTCGCTTTATTGATGCAACATTGCTTAAAAACTGTCGACATCATGAATTAACGGCACATGTTTCCGCTGATGATTTTATTTTACTATTACGCTATGACGATATCGATTCATTGTGTTATCGTTTAGAGTCAATTAATAAACAAATCGATGAGTATCAGCGTCCATTGAACACGTATTATAAAATTTCTCTAGCAATGGGTGTTTATCAAATTTCAGAGAATGAAACGGATTTGGATGCGATGAAAGATCGTGCTGGTATTCCAATGAAATTAGTTAAGAATAAAAATGATAAAATATACGCATTTTATGACGAAAGTTTTAGAATGAAAATTCTCTTTGAACGTGATTTAGAGAATAGAATGAAAAACGCCTTAGATAATGGTGAATTCGTTGTATACTATCAACCAAAATATTCAGCTATTGATGAAAGCTTATGTGGTGGTGAAGCACTTGTTCGTTGGCAACAAAAAGATGGATCAATTTTATCCCCTATCTCTTTTATCCCTTTGTTTGAAGACAACGGATTTATTGTACAGTTAGATAAATACGTCTTTAATCGCTTATGTAGTGATATTGATGAATGGCAAAAACAAGGTTTTGACGTTGTACCTATTTCTTGTAATATTTCTAGAAAAAGTGTTGTTATAGAAAACTTAGTTGATGAATACGAAGCTATTATTCAACAATATGATGTCGATCCTTCGCTTGTATCTTTAGAACTTACTGAATCAGCATTTATTGAAAACGATTACTTAATTCGAGAATTTGTTGAAAAAATTAATAGTAAAAACTTTAAAATTGTTATGGATGACTTTGGTATTGGCTTCTCTAGTATCGGTTTATTAAAAGACATTGATATTCATACTTTAAAACTTGATCGTTCCTTTATTCAAGATATCGCTGAAAACACAAAGAGTCGAGCAATTGTTGAAACATTAATTAAGTTAATGAAACAATGGAATGTAAAAGTAAATGCGGAAGGTGTTGAAACGTTAGAGCAATTAACTTGTTTGCGTAATCTACACTGTGATGAAATTCAAGGCTATTATTACGATAAACCTTTAGTAAAAGAAGAATTTGAAAAGCGCATGAAGCATATAAAAGAGAACGTTTAGTTCTCTTTTATATACACTTAAATATCAATTTTGTGATATACTGTTGAAGAGGTGTTTATTATGACAATCCATCGTGAAATCGAAAAAAAGATATTACTTTCAAAAGAAGAGTATGACCGTTGTTTACATTCCTTAAAAAACCCTAAAATTGTCAACCAATTAAATATTTATTATGATACTGTTCCATCATTAAAAGAACGTGGAATGAGTGTTCGTTTTCGTTTAATTGAAGACAGCGTTTTATTCACGTTAAAGATTAAAACAAGGTACGGAAATGATGAAGTTGAGTTTCCTATTGAAAGCTTAGATTTAAATGACAACGCTGTTGTAAAGGTTTTAAACAACTATCAAATTGATAGTTTACATGAAGTAGGGCGTTTATTTACAAATCGTCAATTTGTTCATTTTAGATATGGTGATTTATGTTTAGATCATAGTACATACAACGGAAAAGAAGATTATGAAATTGAATTTGAATTACACGATCCTGACAATGTACAATTCGATGAATTTTATGACTATCTACAACTAATGAACATTGAAAAAAACTTTAATACTGTTGGTAAAATTACGCGTTGTTTAAAAAGTATTTAAAAATGAAGACAAAAATAAAAGATGGGACTTGTTGTTGCGGACGCTCTTGGTGTTCCAGTGAAATTTCTGTCAAGAGCGGATTTATTAAAAAATCCCGTAACTGACATGAGAGGATTTGGAACTTATCATCAACCAAAAGGAACATGGTCAGATGATAGTACGATGACTCTTTGTCTTATTGAAAGTTTATTAAATGGAGTTGATTATCATGATATTTTTAATAAGTTTTATTGTGGTTTAACGAAGGTTATATGACACCACACGAAACCTGTTTTGGTGTCGGTATCGCAACAAGTATGGCGATACGTCGATTTAACGATGGAAGTGAGCCGTTAGAATGCGGGGCAAATCCGAATACGATAATGGCAATGGTTCTTTGATGCGAATACTTCCTATCGCTTATTATGCCAAGGATATGGATTTAAGTTAGTCCATAACATATCAATACTCACGGCCACCAACGTTCATTAATCGCTTGTGGTATGTATGTTCAGTTAGCTGACTTACTTATTAAAGGTTATCACAAAGAAGAAGCATTACCACAATAATTACTTTTGTAAACAACAATACAAAGGAATCATGATTTAAACCATTATGATCGACTTTTAAATGGACAGCTTGAGAAGCCTACCACAGATGATATTCGCTCAAGTGGTTATGTCGTTGATTCTTTAAAAGCTGTGATAGCTATAAGGAATGCGTCCTTAAGGCAGTAAATTTAGGTAATGACACCGATACTATTGGTGGACTGGTTGGAATCTATTATGGTTATGAAGCTATTCCTGAACAATGGAAATCAACTATTATAAAACGCCAAGAAATCGAAGCTCTTTGTGAAAGATTTGATGCAATAATAAACAAAAACTGTAACTAGAATATCGAATATTTCACCAACTTGTATAAAAAGTTGGTTTTTTTTATTGGTGTTGCACTTAATATACTAATTTATCTATTAAAAAACCAAGGAATTTTCCTTGGTTAATAGTATAGAAATCCTCCAATAAAACCACATACAGTCATCACTAAGATTGGATTAATTTTAAACTTTCTTAAGACGAACAATGCTCCGACAAATAAGGAAGTTCCGATCACATTTAAGGTAGACATATCAAATTTACTGACATGTTCACCAAATAGTGCAAGTTGTAAAATAGCTACTGCTGCACTTGAAATTAGAGCGATAACCGCTGGTCTTAATCCCGCTAATACACCTTGAATAGCGCTCATATCTTTGTATTTTTGATAAACGTAAGCTAGGATTGATACGATAATACATGATGGTAAAATACAGCCAAAAGTAGCGATTAACGCTCCCGGAAAACCACCTACTTGGATGCCAACAAACGTGCTAGAGTTTAAGGCAATTGGTCCGGGTGTCATTTCGGCAATTGTTACTAAGTCGGTAAATTCTGATAGTGTTAACCAATGATGTAGTTGAACCACTTGATTTTGTATCAACGGAAGTGCCGCAAGTCCACCACCTATACTAAATAATCCAACTTGAAAGAAACTTACAAATAGTTGCCAATAAATCATAGTGATTCCTCCACTTCTATTGTTTTACCTCTTGATTGAAATAAACCTAATAATGCGCACACGATAATGATTATTAAAATATTTATTTTAAAATAATATGTAGCGATAAAAGCGACAACCATGGTTATAATCGCTACAACGTTTTTATGCTTTACTAGCCCCATAATTAAGTTAAGAACGACATCGATAATAACAGCTGCAACACCTGACTGCATCCCTTTTAATACTGCCGCTACAACTAAATTTGTTTTAAAGGCAATGTAAAATTGAGAAATTACTGATAATGTTACTAATGGCGGTATAATCGTTCCCGCAATCGCAACTAAAGCTCCTTTTAAACCAGCTAAACGATAACCAACTAGAATAGATGCATTAACCGCAACTGGTCCAGGTGATGATTGTGCTAATGCCGTAAAATTAAGCATTTCATCTTCTGAAATCCATTTCAATTCATCAACAAATTTTTTCTTCATTAAAGAAATAATGACATATCCACCACCAAAGGTAAAAGCACTTAAGTAAAATGTGGACAAAAATAATTTTTTATATAAGTTTTCTTGTTTTTCCATATAAATTTCCCCTTTTTGATTAGAGTACAACATTTCTTGATATATGTAAAATAATATTATATTATAAAATAGATAACAAAATCATTATGGAGGATGTATGACTTTACGCCATTATAAAATCTTTTTAACCGTTTGTGAAACAGGAAGTGTTACAAAAGCTAGCAAACTATTGTATATGGCTCAACCAGCCGTTAGTTTAGCAATATCTGAATTAGAAAAACACTATGGAGTTAAATTATTTGATCGTCTTTCGCGTCGTTTATATTTAACCGAACATGGACGAAAGATGCAACTATCTGCGACAACCATCTTATCTCTTGTGGATGAAATGGAAGAAAACTTAATGAATCCAGAAGCACCTCAATCAATAAAAATAGGTTCTAGTATTACGATAGGTATTCAATTACTTCCTTCCATTCTTTCCTCATTTTCAAAAAAGTATCCTCAATTTTCTCATCAAGTAACAATTAAAAATTCTTCATCCATCTGTAATGATGTTTTAAACAACAATCTTGATATTGGTTTAGTAGAAGGTACTAATTCATCACCTCTACTTCACTTTGAACCTTTTCGTGATGATCGTTTAGTGTTTGTATGTAATTTGAATCATCCATTTGCTAATAAAAATACAATTACTGAACATGACTTACTGAATGAAAAGTTTTTATTACGAGAAAAAGGCAGTGCCGCTCGAGATATTCTTGAAAATATTTTAAAAAGCAGAGATATTTCTATCGATATCACTTGGGAAAGCGCTAGTTCCCTTGCGATTATTGAAGCCATAAAAGAAAACTTAGGAATATCCTTTTTACCTTATTTAATTGTTGAAAAATCGTTAAATAACGATGAAATCGCAACATTCGATGTTTCCACAATTAACTTAAATCGTCAATTTTATTTAGTTACGCATGAAAAAAAATACCAAACGAAAGTAGTTGATGCGCTAGTTGATGAAATAAAGAAAAACTATGGTACTTTGTGATATAATATTTAAGAAAAAAAGGTGGGTATTTTATGAAACAAGCAGGAATTTTAATGCCTTTAGCTTCGCTTCCATCATCATTTGGCGTTGGTGATTTTGGTGAGAATAGCTATGAATTTATTCGTTTAATCAAAAAATGTGGTTTTAAGATTTGGCAACTATTACCACTTAATCCCTTAGGTTATGGTAATTCTCCTTATCAACCGTATTCTAGTAAAGCAATGGATGAATTATATATTGATTTATTTGATTTAGTAAACAGAGGTTATTTAACTGAAATTACGCCTTTTAATCAAGATTCTCTTACAATTGATTTTGACGCGGTTAGAGAGTATAAAAGTAAGTATTTACAACATGCATTTACTAACTTCATAGAAACTGAAGAATACATAGAATTCATTCAACAACAATGGGTTTTAGAGTATGCGATGTTTATATCCTTAAAAAAGAACAACAATAATCAATGTTGGCTAGATTGGATTGAAGTAGATTGTGATTGGAGTATTCATCGTGGGGTATGTAGCGCTAGTGATGAACAAGTTCGTTATGAACTATTTTTACAATACATTTTATTTAGTCAATGGAAACAACTTAGAAATTACGCTAATGAGTTAGGTATTCAAATCATGGGTGATATTCCTATTTATGTTGGTTTGGATAGTGTTGAAGTGTATTGTAATCGAGAAGTATTCTTATTAGATAGTAAAGGTCATCCAACCTTTATTGCCGGTGTTCCACCTGATTATTTTAGTGCTACAGGGCAACGTTGGGGAAATCCATTGTACGATTGGGACTATTTAGAAAAAACAAACTTTGCCTTTTGGATTTCACGATTAGAATACAATCAACGGTTATTTGACTGCATTCGTATTGATCACTTTAGAGCATTTGATACGTATTGGAAAATTCCGGCAACATGTCCTACTGCCATGGATGGTGAATGGGAAGAAGCGCCTGGATATAAATTATTTGATACTATTTACAAAGAACTTCCAACCATTCAATTAGTTGCGGAAGATTTAGGCTTATTACGTGAAGAAGTTCATACTTTAAGAGATCACTACAATTTAATGGGCATGAGAATATTACAATATGATTTTTTCCCACCACAGCGACTTAATTATCGACGTCATGTCATCGTCTATGCAGGAACTCATGATAATGAATCATTAAAAGGTTGGTATTCTAATAAAAATAACAGTGAACGCTTAGCGATTCACCGTTATTTAAAGAAGTATCGTATTAAAAACCCAAAAATGATTGATAAACTATTACAATTAACACTAAATACAAATGCTTCTATTGTTATTTGTAGTTTATTCGATTATTTGCATAAAGATAACGCCTACCGTATTAATAAACCAGGTATTGTGGATGAGTATAATTGGCGTTGTCGAATTGTTGATTTTACAGAATTTAGATTAAGAATTCGTGAAATAAAGAAATTATTGAAAAATAGTAATCGTTTAAACTAAACGATATTTTTCTAAACGCTTCGCAAGGATACTGCCAATAAAACACATAAGGATATCACTTGGAAGTGTCATTAAAAATCCACCCATCAATAATTTTGACCAATTGATTTCTTTTAATAAGTAAAAATTACTAATAACAAAAAAGTAAGTTAATCCTAAACTATACACACAAGTCATTGTAATAATTCCAGCAACCATATACGTCATGGTTGTTTTTTCTTTGATTGGCGATAAATATAAATTACTACAAAATACCCCTAATAAAAATCCTAGTAAATAACCAAATGTTGGTTTCATAATATACATTAAACCACCACCTCCAGCAAATACTGGTAAACCGATTAATCCCATGATTAAATATGTCGATACCGCAAGAACAGAACATTTTTTTCCTAAAAGTAAACCCGTTAAATTAACCATTAATAATTGAAGGGTAATTGGAACTAATGGAAATGGTATTTTTATCATTGCACCAATGGCAATGCTACTGGCAAATATTGCTGAAAGAGTTATTTCTTTAATTGTTAATTTCATTTTTTCTCCTCACACTGATTTCTCCACTATTTAATGATATTAATTTATTATTTACGTTGATGATTAAATTTCCATCCAAATCGATGTCTTCTGCGATACCTTCCATCATTATTCCATCTTTTTCAAACATTACAACATTTCCTAATACAATCGAACGTTGTTTGTATTCATGGATAATTTCCTCTTTATTGCATAGTAAATCACCACTCATAATGCCATTAGCAATTAAAGCACATAATTGATTTCGTTTAATTGTCGTATCATGTAATGAGTTGGCGATTGATTGTAATTCCTTAGGAAATAAAGTTGTGCTTATGTTGATTCCTACCCCAATTATTAATTGTTGAATTTCCATACTTTCAAAATCACTTGTCATTTCAGTTAATATTCCACCAACTTTTTTATCATCAATATAAATATCATTGACCCATTTAATCATCGGTTTTATGTTACTAATGGATTCAATGCTTCTACAAACAACATTCGCTACCGCAACAGTAATTAATTGTGCATCCCAAACCTTCAATTTTGGTTTAATCATTAAAGTCATATACAATCCACTATCTTTTGGTGAATAAAACGATTTATTACTTCGTCCTCTTCCTTCTGTCTGTTCATTTGCTACAAGCAATAATGGATATGTTTCCTCATTTAAAGAACGTCGTTTAGCTTCCGTATTCGTTGAATCAATACTTTCCAACACAACACAATGACAATCAAAAGTTAATAATGATGATATTGTATGTTCAATTAATCGATCTTTCTTTGTTACTAATCGATATCCTTTATTTGATATCGCTTCAATATCGTATCCTTGAATTTTTAATGTATTGATTACTTTCCATATCGCATTTCTAGATACATTGCATTGATCCGCAAGCTTTTGACCAGAAATGTACTGTTCTTCTTTTTCTAATAAATGAAGCACTTTATTGATGGTTGTCATTGTATCACCCCATAAAAAAATATCACATCAACACTTTATTGTCAACTTAAATTTTAATTTTGGTTGACAATAAATATGATATACTAGTATCAAGGTGGTGACTTTATGGATACTTCAGAAGCAATTAATCAACTACACATTCCTCGTTGGCATGAATTACCTAATTTAAATTTGTACATGGATCAACTTATTGATTATTTACTACAACATTTAGATTTTTTAAGCTTAAGTGGTCAAAAAGTATTAATTACTAAAACGATGGTTAATAATTATGTAAACCAAGGCATTATGGAAGCACCAGAAAACAAGCGATATTCCAATCAACACATCGCTTATTTAATCGTTATATTCATACTAAAACAATGTTATTCCTTAGAAGAAATAACAAAACTATTTGATTATCAACATCACACCTACGCCACAAAACAAGCGTACAATTTCTTTTGTGATGAATTTGAAAACTGTTTTAAAAGTATTTGTAATCAACAAGTAATTAAACACATTAAAAGCAATGATGACGGTAGTTTAGCTGTTCATTTGATTCGTAGTTTAGTACTTACAGTGTCTTATAAATTGTATGTTCAAATTACAGTAGCTGAATCATTATAAGATAGATTAAATTTCAATAATTAAAAATACTAAACGATAAATTTTAGTTTGGTATTTTTTTATTTATAAACTTATTAAGTATATAAATTAAACTATGATAGCTAAAAGATTCTTTTTTATGAACGATAGTGTCAATCTTTATGCGTAAACATCTCTTGTAACAATAAGTATTTGTTGAAATATGCGCTGAGAGTGATTTAGGACCTTAGCAGATCTTGTGATAATCAACAAATTAGAACGGTATAATGGTTGTATCTTAGCCGACTATGTTGGCTAGGAAATCATTGCACGTTCTAGGAAACATATTGATAAATATTATAATTCCGCAGAAATTGGTAAATTCCCTGATAGATTACCTCCTATATCACTTCACCCGTGTTTAACAGATTTAAATGGTGCGATTAACTATAACCAGATTTATAGGTTGTTGATTTCATTGAATTTATCAATTTATATCCCATCTAATTATATTATGCCTTGAAAAATTAAAAAATATTTAGAATCAACGCAAAATAAGGAAGCAGGATTGACACAACAAGGTCGTGAAGAAGGTATTCGTAGACTAATGAGTATAAATCTATTAAAGCGCCTTGAAAGTTGTTAAACATCATTTTACCCAAATCAAATACATACTAAAAACGTCAAATTCTT
>CAZTII010000060.1:6132-10440 GCA_964613305.1 uncultured Erysipelotrichaceae bacterium | reverse complement strand
CCGTTTAAAGAATTATTATTCAGAGGATAGAAATTAAAGAATTGTACATTCTTATGTTGACATTTATAAAGGGTAAAGCAATCGAAAGTTATGAAGAGACAAAAATGTTTTTTAAAGATATCCTAAATGATCTAATAATATTTTAATACCCATCATAATAATTAATATTCCGCCTAAAATTTCAGCGTAAAATTTAAGTTTACTGTTGGCAATAGACCTAATTTTTGTGGCAATCATTGATAAAATCATCGTTGTAATACCGATGATGGTTGAAGATTGAATGATGTTTATGTTTAAAAAAGCGAAAGATACCCCTACTGCTAGGGCATCGATGCTTGTTGCGATGGATAGAGTAACCATTGTTTTCATTGAAAAGTCATAATCAATTTTTTCATCTGTAGAATAAGCTTCTTTTATCATTTTAAATCCTATAAATAATAGTAGTACAAAAGCAATCCAGTGATCAAAAGCTACGATATATTGTTGGAAATTGAATGCTAGAAAATAACCGATAATAGGCATTATTGCTTGAAATAACCCAAAATATATACCGACAATTACAATATGTTTTGTTTGGATGTTTGATACGGATAATCCCTTACCTAATGCTACGGCAAATGCGTCCATCGATACTCCTAATGCAATAATAAGTAATTCAATAATAGTCATAATTTGACCTATGTATCAACAAAAAGAAAGACGAAACCTATCTGTATTTACAGATAAGTCTCGTCTTTTAAGATGATGCCAGGATGTTATCCAGTATGTTGACATCATCACACTTGTGTGTTGACTACTCCCTTATGGTAGTGATTATACCAAAGATATTTGTATGATTCAATTATTTTTTGTTGATAGAAGTGTTTATGTTCCGTAACAGGAATTGAGTCTATAACCAGTGATGAACGTTTATGTTTCATTGAAGTGGTTTCTTTAGATTTGTTGGATAATCTATGTTTATAGCAGTTATCAAAATAATATGAAATTGAGGAATGTTGAACTTAAAATCTAATTAAATCTTTTTAGAAGACTTGTCCAATAAATAGGACAGATGTCTATTTTTAATATGATATAATGGAGGTAGAAAATTTAATCTTGAAAGCGGTGGTATAATGAAGAAAAATAACAAAATGAAACTTCTGTATTTATATCAAATTCTTTATGAATCAACAGACCAAGATAATCCTTTTACTGTGAAAGAAATGATTGAGGAATTAGAGTTATACGGAGTTAAATCGGAAAGAAAATCAATTTATTCTGATTTACGGCTACTTGAAGAGTTTGGTGTTAATATCGAAACAAATGATAGTAAAAAGAGTAAATACTATATAGCGGATAGATTATTTGAAATTGCAGAATTGAAATTGTTGGTGGATGCAGTAAAATCGTCTAAATTTATTACGTATGATAAAAGCTGCAAATTAATTAAAAAGCTTTCTAAGCTAACAAGTAAAAATCAAGCGAAATTGTTAAATAATGAGATGTATATAGGTAACAGAAATAAAATTAAGAATGAATGTATATATTATAATGTTGATACACTACATCAAGCTATCATAAAAAATAAGAAGGTCGTTTTCAAATATTTTGACTTTAATATAAAAAAAGAAAAAATATACAGAAAAGAAGGTGATTTGTATACAGTTAGTCCTTATGAATTGTCTTGGGGTGATGAAAATTATTATCTTATTACTTATTCTAATAAATATGAAGGTTTTGCGAATTATCGGGTGGATAAAATGGATTTGATAGAAATGATCGATGAAGACCGTGACGCTTTAAATAGTCGCTTTGATATTGCTGAATATACGAAAAAGATATTTTCAATGTTTAGTGGTGAGGAAGAAATGGTGCAGTTGCAATTTAATAATGATTTAATACAGGTGGTTTTTGATAAGTTTGGCAATGATGTCCAAATTTTAGAGCATGATAATGATAGTTTCTTTGTTTTTGTAAAAATAGTTGTTAGTCCAACTTTTTTTGGTTGGATTGCTCAACTTGGACGAAAAGTAAAAATAATTGGTCCTGAACTTGTTGTAAAAGAATATTTATGCCATTTAGATGAAATTCAAGATGTATATCATAAGAAAAGCGTTAAATTTTAAATAGCTCTTTATTTATTGTATTTGATGTGTTGGTATTTCATTATTAAATTAGAATATAATCGAAGTTATTAAACTTTAGCTAATGTATGTCTAAATAGTAGTGTAGGGAGGTGACAAAATGTATTTATCTGCGCTAGCTCATCGAGATAACGAAAAAAGTCAATCATTGATTAATCATTTGTTGAATGTTGCTAGGGAATCGTCAGTAATTGGTGCAAAAATAAATTTAAGGCATAGTTGTTATTTGGTTGGTTTATTACACGATGTTGGTAAAGCGGATAAAGTTTTCCAACGGTATATTTTAGGAGAAACATCAAAAAAGGTAATTCATTCAAGTGCAGGTGCAAAATACCTGTATCAAAATTTAATTAATTTTAAAACAGATTTAAATCAAAGTAGTTATAAGCTGTCATTAGAGTTGCTGTGTGGTGTGATTGAAAGTCATCATGGGTTGTTTGATGTAATTTTTGCTAAGACTGATGAGGATAACCGATCCTCTGTAGAGAGTAGAATTTATTATAAGTTAAATTATGACTCAGACAAGATATATGATTTTACGGAGATAGAGGCGTTTGTTGATTGTTTACTACCTCTCATTGATAATAGGTATGTAAATTTAGAACACCTTATTAAATTATCTCTTGGTGAGATTAATGAAATTAACATTAAAATTATGGAGTTGTCTAGAACATATAATGGTTTGGGTGAAAAAGAGAACAGATGTGATCAAACCAAGGTTCATTATTATTATCATGCTTTATTCAGGTTAATGTTGTCTATTTTAAAAGAAGTTGATGTGACTGATTCAATTCTTTGGGTGAATGAAGAAAATGGAACTATAAATTGCACTATGAATTGGATACCGTTAGTAAATAATATAGAAAATCTATATACTGAAATGAACAGCAAAGAGTCTTCACAATTACCTATTAATAGAATAAGAACCCAACTTGCTAATAAAGCATTAGAAAATATAGATGTCCAAAGTGGTGTTTATACGTTGTCACTTCCGACTGGGGCAGGGAAAACAAAATTAGTATCTCGTTATGTATTTCACCATGCAGACTTATTGAAAAAAGACAGATTTGTTTATGTAACAGCTTTTTTGTCAGTACTGGAACAAAATGCAAAAGAGATTAGAAAAATTATTAATAATGATGAAATTATTTTAGAGCATCATTCAAATGTTATTGATGATGATTTGATTCAGGTGGATGATAGAGAAGATGATGAGGTTATAAAAAACTCTGTTATTGATTCTTGGAAGTCGCCCATTATTCTTACCACAATGGTTCAATTCTTTGATACGCTCTTTAAAGGAAAAAGTAGTAATTTGCGTCGGTTTTCTAGCCTAATTAATTGTGTTGTAGTGATTGATGAAATTCAAAGTTTACCATCTAAAGTGATTTCTATGTATAACCTAATGGCGAATTTCATGTCGAACTTTATGGGTTGTACAATTATTCATTGTAGTGCTACTCAACCAACCCTTGGATATGGCAACCTAAAGTATCCATTAAATTATTCTGATAGGCGTGAGTTGGTAGAGATGAAAAAAGAAGAGCTTTCTGTCTTTGATCGATACTCTTTTGAAGTCACTGCTACTATTGATATTGAACAATTAATATCGTTTATAAAGATTGATATCACTAATTATTGTAGTGTTTTATGTGTCGTTAATATAAAGAAAACTGTCAAAAGAATATATGATGAATTGACGCAATTAGACGATGTAAAGGTTTACTATTTGACTACTAATATGTGTGCTGCCCACAGATTAGACGTTATTCAGGAAGTGAAAACAATGTTATTGAGAAAAGAAAAGGTGATTTGTGTTAGCACGCAGTTAGTAGAAGCAGGTGTTGATATGGATTTCAATGTTGTTTATCGCTCTATGGCCGGCATTGATTCTTTGATACAATCGGCGGGTCGCTGCAATCGTGAGGGGATGCTTAAACGTGGTAAATTTGTTGCGGTTAATTTAATTGATGAGTTAAATGGTGGTTTGACTAATTTACCGGAAATCAAGGAAAAGCAAGAAAGTGCAAAAATAGCTCTTATGGAATTTGAGGAAGGTAAACTAATTACCGATTATGTTGAGAATTACTATAAACATTTTTTTACAAATAATCTTGATTTGGATTATAGAATTAAGCATAAAAATAGTACTTTACTTAGATATTTGTCAAGAAATACAGATTTT
>CAZTII010000060.1:0-6122 GCA_964613305.1 uncultured Erysipelotrichaceae bacterium | reverse complement strand
TTATGTCTTTACACAGCAATTTAGTGAAGCGGCAAAAATATTCCAACTTATTGAAAATAATAATGAATCTATTGTTGTTCCTTATAAAGAATCAAAAAAATTAATTAAGGAGTTGGAGGAAGCAATTGTACAGTTTAAGTTTGATGAAATTCGCTTAATCATCAAGAAGTTACAACGGTATACAATCAATGTTTACCCTAATCAAATCAAACAACATCATTTAATTGAACTGATGGACGGTAGTATTAAAGTGCTGTTGCCTGAGGCGTATGATGAAAATATTGGAGTGAAAGTGGATGGTGATAGTTATGCATTGATGGTATAACATTGGATAAAATGCGTTAGAAAAGGAGGAATTATGGAAAAAAGATTTATGTCAGATCCATTTTATTTCAGAGTAAAAGGAGAATATGCATTATTTACAGATCCAACAACGAAAGGTGGCGGTGAAAAATTTACTTACCAGCTACCTACGTATCAGGCTTTGAAGGGAATTGCTGAAGCAATTTATTGGAAACCTACTTTAGTTTGTATTATTGATAGCGTGAAAGTGATAAACAAAATAAGGACAGAAAGTATCGGTGTAAGAGCTCTAAAACAAGATTATACAAGTGACTTGAACTACTATACGTATTTGTGTGATGTTGATTATTTTGTTAAGTTTCATTTTGAGTGGAATTTGAATCGAAAAGATCTCGAACAAGATAGAAATTTGATGAAGCATCAAGAAATGTTATTACGTTCTTTGAGTAAAGGAGGTCGTAGAGATATATTTTTAGGTACTAGAGAATGCATTGGTCATGTGGAACGAATAACTAAAGAACAGTACGATAACTGTAAATTAGTTATAGGCAGAGAGGGTGCATATGATTCATCGTCAGCATCGTTTGGGATGATGTTTCATTCGTTTTCTTATCCTGGTGAATCTTATAAGGATAATAATAATTTGATTGCTTTATATAGTAATATTATTATGAGAAATGGAGAAATTAATTTTGTTCGTCCAGAAGATTGTACTGTCCATAATATAATTGGTAACTATTCTATTAAACAATTTGATAAAGATAATGTAAAGTTTGTTGATTTGGAATTAGGCGAAATGAATAAGGCAGGGCAAAACTATGAGTTATAGTAATGCACTATTTAACACTTATAATTATTGTTTGGAAAATGGGTTAGTAGATAATTATGCTAATGACGAACTTGTTTTATTACCTATTTATCATGATAGTAGAAGATCTAATAAAAATGATATCATAAAGATTAAACTTACGCAGGAGGGGAACTTATTTGGTGTTGAGTTTATGCCAGAAGGGGCTATTATTACATTTCCAACTACTGTTAAGTCGATGTCTAGAACTAGTGGAGTTGCTGCACACCCATTATGTGACACATTGAAGTATTTATTTTCAGTGAATGAAGGTAGTCATTTTGATGATTATCTACGAGAACTTAGCTTATGGATTGCGTACAATACAGAAGTTACACCCGAATCAACTTATTTAAATATAATTTATACATATATAAAAAATGGAAGCATTGTAGAAGATATAGTTAATAATCTTTATCCAAGCAGAACGGGAAGTAGTGATATTGCAAGTGATTTGCGTATAAATTATATTGATGATAAAGGTAAAGAAAAAGCAGATGATTTGAGTAAAGTATTTATTACGTTTGAAATTGTTCAGTTTTTCGGGTATAAAAACGTTTCCGTTAGCTCTTATAAAAAATTGCATGAAAATTACATTAGTTATGTTAATAGTAAGTATGAGGAAGCAGAAAAGCAATTTTGTGTAGTTTCTGGAGAAAAAGAAAAATGTAGCTTGACTCATCGTGGTTTACTAGGTAATGCTAAAATAATTTCTGTAAGTAACAATAAAATGACGTATTTTGGTAGGTTCACTTCAGGAGAAAATGTTGTGAGTATAGGGTATGAGAGCTCGCAAAAAATACATTTAATGATCAAATATTTAATTGAAAATAGGAAAACATGTAGAAAACTGAGTGATACGCAATATATGGTTAATTGGTTTTATACAAATACAACGGATGCATATAATTTTGATCCGATGGGTGGATATGAGTTTGATTATGATTTATCTATTGTGGGTAACGATTTATCGATGGCAATGAATAAATACTTATCGGGATTTAATGGTTCTTTATCTAAAAATGAAGAATATCATATTATGATGCTAGATAAGTTAAGTGATGGACGTATCACCATCAAATATTATGCGAGTATATTGGTAGACGATTTAGTTGAAAGGGTAGACTATTGGCATAAAAGTATATCGTATAGATATATGAATAATGAAAAAAAATTAGTAAGACGGAGTCCTAGTTTAGATTACATTGTAAAGAGTATGTTTGGGGTTGAACGAGAGGTTTTAAAATCTGATAAAAGACAATTGGTTATTGATAATGACTCTGTGAAAAAAATAGAAATGCATCGACTATTATTGTGTTTATTGGAAAAAAGGAAAATTCCTATTGATTATGTGAATCGTATTTTTACTAATTTTACACAGCGTCATCGATATAGTAAGTGTTGGAATCAAATTGTTTTTGTAGCGAACTGCATACTTAGAAAATATTATTTAGATTATTTAAAAGAGGAGGTATCAGAAATGCTAGATACAGAAAATAAGAACAGGAGTTATCTATTCGGACGGTTATTAGCTATTTATGAAAAAATTGAGGCAGTAACGTACACAAAGGATGAGGAAAGGCAAACAAACGCAGAAAAATTGTGGAATGAGTATTCGAATAAACCAGCAATGACGATGATGCGCTTAAAAAATAAAATAATGCCTTATAGACAAAAGTTGAAAGCTAAAAGTTATGGATTTTACGTTTACTTAGAAAATTTGGAAATGAACATTATTTCAAATTTAGATGATTTAAAATTAGATGATAGAGAAATTAACAAAAAATTAGAGTATGAATTTTTATTTGGTTATTCTAGTCAAAAAAACGATTTTTATACATCTAAAAAAAATAACGAAAAACAAGAAGAAACCTGTGAATAGGTAAAAGGAGAAGAGAAAAATGTTAGAAAATAAAATTGATTTTATCGTTACAGCGACAGTTTCAATGGCTAATCCTAATGGGGACCCACTCAGTGGTAATATGCCAAGATTGGATTATAATGGTTATGGTGTTATTAGTGATGTATGCATTAAGAGAAAAATTCGAAATCGTCTACAACAAATGGGGGAGAACATCTTTGTGCAGTCATCGGATCGTAGCGATGATGGGAAAAAATCATTAGAATCAAGGTTTAACGAAAAATTTCCATCTTCGAAAAATGAAAGTGATGATTTCATCGCCAAAGAGGCATCAGATACATGGTTTGATGTAAGAGCATTTGGACAAGTAATTACGTTTCAAAAGAAATCGATTGGAATTAGAGGACCTGTTTCTATTTCGATGGCTAAGTCAGTTAGCCCTGTTACAGTTGAGACAATGCAGATTACAAGAAGTGTCAATGGAGTAGAAAAAGATTCTAAAGCTTCAGATACGATGGGGACTAAGCATTTTATCACTAATGCGACATATGTAATAAAGGGTAGTATTAATGCGTATTTTGCTGAAAAAACAGGTTTTAGTAATGATGATGCAGAGAAAATAAAAGAAGCTTTAAGAACGCTATTTGTAGATGATGCATCATCAGCAAGACCTGATGGAAGTATGGAGGTAAAAGAAGTATTTTGGTTTAAACATAATTGTAAAATAGGTAATGTTTCTAGCGCAAAGATTTTTGAATTATTAGAATACTCGACAGAGAATGATGAATCGTATGAAGCTTTAAATATTCACATAAATAAGGAAAAATTGGGTGAATATGAAAAAGAAGGTGTACAGTTGACGATAATTAAAGGTATGTGATAAAGAAAACATTGAAAATTACTGTGAAGATGATTATTTGTTATTGTCTGGAATTCAGCACTATTACTTTTGTAGGAAACAATGGCAATTAATCCATATTAATCAAGAGTGGCTGGATAATCAAGCGACTAAAGAAGGGGATATTATCCACGAAAAGGCTGATAATCCTCAAATAAAAGAGTCTAGAAATAATATATTTTATGTAAGAGCAATGAGTGTTTCTTCAAAAAGATTAGGGTTGAGTGGTGTTTTAGATGTTGTAGAATTTAAAAAAGATGAAAATGGCATTTCAGTTCTTAATAAAAAAGGTAAATGGATTCCTGAAATAATTGAATACAAACGCGGTAAACCTAAAAAGGATGATCGTGATATTGTACAATTAACGGCACAGGTTATTTGCTTAGAAGAAACATTAAATATTACTATAAAAACCGGAAGTTTTTACTACGATAGTATTAAACAACGTCAAAAAATTGATATTACAAGTAGGATGCGTGACTTAGTTAGCTTGTTAGCAAAGCAAATGCACAATGACTATAGCGTAGGGAAAGTTATATCGATTCCTGAACTTGAGAAATGTAAGCAATGTTCACTCTATGATATTTGTTTACCAAAATTAGTAGAAAAATCATCTGATGTAAAAAAATATATTCGAAATAAGGTAATGGGAGATGATATCCTATGAAAAAGCTATTGAATACATTGTATATAACTAATAGTGATTATTATTTGATAAAAGAAGGGGAGAACGTTGTAGTAAAAAATGATGTAGAGGTTATAAAACGATTCCCAATTCATATTCTAGAAAACATTGTATGTTTTAACTATACTGGGGCAAGTTCAGGTGTGATTAAATTATGTAACGAGAATAATGTTTCGCTATCAATGCTTAGCCCCAATGGTTCTTTTTGTGGAAGATTTTGTGGCAAACAAAATGGTAATGTTTTGTTAAGAAGGATGCAATATCGTATTGCAGATAATGAAGTTCAATCCTTATTAATTTCCAAAAATATGATTATTGCAAAATTAAACAATACAAAAAAGATTCTTAGTCGTCTTTTAAGGGATCATCCATTAAAAGTTGATGAATTTAAGTTAAAGGATGTAATAAGTAGATTTGAAGAACACATTAAAAATATAGAGATTATCACAAATATGGATAGTCTTCGAGGGATAGAAGGCGAAGCGGCTAAACGATATTTCGACTGTTTTAATGATTTAATACTGCAGCAAAAAGAAGAATTTCGGTTTAATGGACGAACTAAAAGACCGCCTATGGATAATGTCAATGCGCTATTGTCGTTCTTTTATAGTATATTGACAGTAGAAATCACATCTTCGTTAGAGGTAGTGGGATTAGATAGTTACGTAGGTTTCTTCCATACCGATAGGCCAGGTAGATCGAGTTTATCGTTAGATTTAATTGAGGAGTTTCGTGCATATTTAGTAGATCGGTTTGTGCTATCGTTAATTAATAAAAAAATTATAACGAAAAACGATTTTATATATCAGGAAAATGGTAGTGTACTACTAAATGATAAAGGAAGATCGAAATCTCTAGAAGCGTGGCAAGCAAGAAAAAACGAAGAAATAATACACCCATTTTTGAAAGAGAAAGTTAAAATCGGATTATTACCATATATACAATCTTGTCTTTTGGCTAAAACGATACGCTTTGAAATTGAAGAGTATCCACCATTCATGATATAAGGCAATCGTATGATGATACTAGTGTGTTATGATGTTTCAACAGCAAGTAAAGAAGGGGCCAGAAGATTGAGAAGAGTCGCCAAAATATGTTTAAATCACGGGCAAAGGGTTCAAAATTCAGTGTTTGAATGCAGTATTACACCTGCAATGTTTGTAACACTAAAAAAACAGTTAAAAGAAGTTATTGATTGTGATGAAGACAATATACGATTTTATCTTTTGGGTAAAAATTGGGAAAGAAGAGTTGAAACTATTGGTGTTAATAATGTGTATAATCCAGATACTGATTTGTTGATATTGTAATTTGCGAATCATAGGTAAACATAAAAAAAGGTTTATTAAATATTTTAAATGCTATATAATGAACCTATAAAATAATTTAATATTAAATTAATGGAAAAAAACTCTTATAAATTTCTAAAAATATACAATTAAATTTATATTTGTCAGAATAAGTGCGGTCGCACCCCGTGTGGGTGCGTGGATTGAAATACACTGTTGTTGAAGTTGCCACCAACATA
>CAZTII010000059.1:0-10737 GCA_964613305.1 uncultured Erysipelotrichaceae bacterium | reverse complement strand
CAACTTAATTCATAGCTGTCAATTAGCAAAACCCCAACTTAATCAACAATACCTACTTATTTATAGGTGGTTTTATTGAAATATACATTATTAGTTATCTTCTACATCAATTTCTAATGTTTCAATTTTATTCAATGTACTATTAATTCTTCTCGTTCTAACGCCAACTAATTTATCCAATTCTTCATTCGCTTGGTTTAATCGTTGTTGATGATCACTCAATACTTTCGCAAATGTCGCAAATTCATTTTTAACGCTCGCTAATATTTTCCAAACTTCACTGCTTCTCTTTTGGATTGCTAAGGTTTGAAAACCCATTTTCAAGCTATTTAACAGTGCTGCCATCGTTGTTGGTCCAGCTAGAGTCACTCTATAGTTTTGTTGTAAATAATCAACTAACCCACCACGAACAGCCGTCGCATACAATCCTTCAATCGGTAAAAACAATATCGCAAAATCCGTTGTATGTGGTACTTGAATGTATTTAGTATGAATATCTTTTGCGAATGATTTAATCGACGACTCTAAACTCTTCGTATACAACTCAATACCACTGACATCATTATTTTCATACGCTTCATTTAAACGATGATAATCTTCTAATGGAAATTTTGAATCAATTGGTAGTAACACATCACCGCCACCATCTCCAGGTAATTTAATCGCAAACTCCACAACTTGACGACTATTTGGACGCGTCGCAACATTCGTTAAATATTGATCTTCTGTTAATATTTGTTGTAGGATAGATGATAATTGAGTTTCACCTAAAATACCCCGTGTCTTTACATTCGATAAAATACGTTTTAAATCACCAACACCAGTAGCCAAATTCGTCATTTCACCTAATCCTTTAGCTACCATTTCTAATCGTTCAGAAACAAGAGAAAACGATTTACTAATTCTTTCTTCTAATGTTTTTTGTAGTTTTTCATCTACTGTTTGCCGCATTTCATCCAATTTCTTACTATTTTCAGTTTGAAGATTACTTACTTGTTGAGCTAATGTATCTTTTAGCGTCGATAAGCTACTTTCAATTTGTGTCCTCATCGCTTCTAATCGTTGTTCATTTTGAAACGATGTTGACGCCAACAATTGTTGAAATGATTGTAATGTTTCTTGATTCACTTTACTATTTTCCAACAAACGATTATCCAACATTCCATTCACACTTTTTTGATTCGCCATTTGTAAATTTTGTAAATTAATCATCTGCGTCGCAACTGTTTCTCTCATTTTATCCAAACTATTTTCAGTCATACTTCTTGTTGCTTCTAAGCGGTGTTCTGTTTGAAGTTGACTATTACTTTGTAGTTGTTGAATGATTTGTAACGATTCTCTTATAGTTCGACTCATTTCAATCAACCGTTTATTAAACAAGTCATTAACCACGTTTTGATTTTCTAAAAATGTTGTTTGAAGTTGTTTCGCAACATTTTCAGAATGAGTATAATTAACACTTACTTGGTTTATCTTAATACTTAAAATAATGACAACTATCAATAAAATAACAAGTAGAACTAACTCTATTACCTGAAAACTACTCATTACCAACCTCTTTTTCTTGAATGAATTGAATTGTTACACCACTTGGATCACTAAAATAAAACAAAGATGTTTGTGGATTTGGTTTTATAAGCTCAGTCACTTGAATCCCTAAATCTACAATACGCTTGTAGTCTTTTTCAATGTTATCGCTTTCAAAACCAAGTGAAATACCCGAGCCATTAAATGGTCGTTTTTCACTATTTTCAATGAGCTCAATACACACCGTTTGATCATCATGAGCTAAAAACACAATATCTTTTTTACCACTCATAAATCGACGTTTCACTTGTAAACCAATCACTTCTTCATAAAATCTTATGCAATTATCAATATTTCTAACTTGAATCGTTGTATGTACGTATTTCATCATTTCCACCTCTTCTTTATTTATTATAGACAATTTCATCACTTCCTACAAACAGTATACGTATACTTATTGAGTCCTTCATAGTCAAAACTAACATCTAACCCCTCTAAAAATACTTCGTTTGTCTCCACAACTAACGCCTTTTTTATTAATGATTTAATCAATGAATCATCAACTGGACTTTTTTTCATCGCCGTTAAATAATCGTTTTTACTAATTAATCGCCAATCAACCACTTTATTTAACTCTTTCTTTAATAATAGATTTAACCATATTCTCATACTACGTCCATTACCATCTAAAAACGGATGCGCTATGTTCATCTCAACGTATTTTTCAATGATGTCATCGATTGTTGATTGTTTCATTGAATCAATTTCCATCAACGTATGATGAAGAAACATCGAAGGGGCAAAACAAAATCCATCCTTAGAAATAGTTACTGTTCTAATTGTTCCGGCAAAGTCAAAAACACCATCAAATACATGTTTATGGATTAATTGTAGTGACTTTATCGTTCCATCATTGAATGTTGATAAAACTCCACGCTTGTAACATTCAATCACATTGCTTTTAGAGATTCTTTCTTCATTGATTGTTTTCAATGGTATACACATCCAAACTATTTTCCTTTGACCACGCCGCAATAACATTCGCTGATCGTACTATTTTATCGTAGTTCTTTGTTAACAATTGTTTTCCTTTACTGTCAATGACATTAAAAGTATTCTTCGTTATCTCCACAATCGCAACTTCATTGATAAATGGTTGTCCACTATAGTACTTACAAGCGATTATCTCTTTTCCATTACTATCCATATAGCCTACACCTTCTTCACATTGTACGATACCACTTAGGACATGCGTATACTCTAATGGTGTACCATCAACTAGTAGATATTCCCACTTACCACCTTCCATCGATGCTGCTTTCCCTGGCATTTCTGGAACTATTTTGCTTGTTTTATTAACCGCAATCACACCATCCGACAAGCGAATTTCAGTATATACCGCATCGGTTAACTGTTTTCCACTCACAGTAACTATTCCATAATACTCTTCTTTTTTATACACAACAATTTCATCATTATAATCGACAATCGTATACTCTTTACACAACTGTCTTGTATTTTCTACTTCGTTTAGATTTCTATCAATAAAATACTGTTCACCATCACTTGATACTAATGCATACTTACCATAAAACCCTTGCGCCCTCGTCACCGTTTTGCTTATTGATGCGTTTAAATTATAGTAGTGATACAACTTTCCTTCTTTACACAATGCCATCTCATCAAACAAGGAAATATCATCAAATTGCATTGGCACAACCATTTCACCATCACACTTCATAACGCCCATTTTTTCTTGTTTAGAAACAAGAGCGTATGATTTTATAGTATTAGAAACAAGATTATCCAATGAATAATTTTCCATTTCTCTACTACTATTAAATGATACTTTTTCCACATCCAACTTCTTTTCTTCTAATGTATCTTTATTTACTAAATACCACAATCCATCCGTCATTACGTTCACATTACTTAAGCTTTTATTACGATCATCCACAACTCTTTCATTTGTGTATCGAGCATTTCTAACAACCAAAAAATGACTATTAAAATTAATGATTTTATCAAAATCAATCGTTACATACTCATTTTCTATCACATTGTATAATCGATTATCAACATTAAAATAAGATTCATCGATATTCTCAATCAATCCATGTTCTGGCTTTAATTCTACCGTATTAAAGCTACTTACTAATCCTTTCCCTTTGTTTTCAACGATTATATAGTTTCCATGTACTGACAGTGGTTTGACATCTAAGTAATGTCCATGATGTTGTAGAGAAATCAAAGAATCATCAATGAGTAACTTCATCTCTTCAACTAATTGATTTATTTTTTCAACTGCTTGATGATATCCCGTTGGAAAACAGTTATGACCACTACTTTTACTTAATTTCCCACCTTCAAATTTAATCAATAATTGAAACGATTTACCATCACTAATCTCAGTATTATTACCATTAAATCCATTCCATTTATCCAAATGATACTCACTGACAATATCACTACACCTTTTAAATAAGTCTTCATTCCATGGTAATATAAATTCTTCACTGGTGGCAGTAGGTTTAATGGTCATTTGTTTATTTTTAGCATCAAACCCTATCGTATAACAGTCATATTTGCTTTTTCCTTGATGTGAAAACGTAAATTTTTCTATATTCATTGGTTTTTTACCTCCCATATATAAGAAAAAAATAAAACAAAAGATACCTACTATAATAAAACTAATTCTAATTTTATAGCGATTGTTCATAAAAAAACCTCTTCTTTTCTTTATGTTTTAAACCTTTCTTATATTTTATCACGACTATTAATTTTATGATACCATACATATTTTTTAAAAATTTTCATCTTTTTTTCATTAGAAATTAATTTTTACACTTGATAAAATTATAATCAAGAACAGGAGAAATTCATGAAAAGAATAAAATTTGCATGCTTAGAAAAAACAATCCATTTCCAACTAAAAGAAGATTTACCACATGAATCAGCTGTTGTAGCACTTCAAAAAGAAATTCAATTTTATAAAGATTCGCTAGATAGAAATCGAACAAAATACAAGATTGTTGAGGAAATAAGTCAACCTGATGATTCCGTGATGATGAACATTAAACTTCAATACAACAATACTCCAGTAGGAGATTATTTAGATTAAAAAATATTTTGTTTCTTTTATAATAATGATAGTATAATCATAGTTATTAGGAGAAAATCATGTTTTGTTTGGAAGATAGCTTTCTATTAAATCAATTATTTCAAGAATTTCCTTATCCGATGCAACTATATTCACCGCAAGGATTACTTAAACAAGTCAATACTTCTTTTTTAAAGGAATTTAAAATTCCTTTTTCATCGTTAATTGTCGATAAATACAATATTTTAGAAGATACTACCTTAGAGGGATATGGTGTAAAAGAAGAAGTGATTAAAGCATTTAATGGCCATAAAGCAAGTGTTATTGGCGTAAGTGCACCTGTTCACATCATTAAAAATTGGTTTCGTTTATCAAGTGGTGAATCTGAATTGTATGTATTAGATATTCATTCTATTCCATTATTTGACAACCAAAACAAGTTAGTTGGTGTCATTATTATGTATATCACGCAACAAAAATTTATTGAACGAGAAGAAATTAATCGCGGCAAACAATATATTTTAGAACACTGGCAAGAGAAATTTGATATTGATGCGGTTGCTTCGGCAGCTTTATTAAGTAAATCTCATTTCACTCGTCAATTTCGCTGTTTTACGGGAATGTCTCCTCATGATTATTACATTAAAGTAAAAATCGATAAATTAAAAATACAATTAACGCAATTAAACTTAAGCATTGAACAATGTTTTTTAAATTGTGGTATGCAATACCATGGTCATTATGCCAAACTATTCAAAGAAGAAACTGGTTTAACACCTTCTGAGTATCGTAAATTATTAGAACAGAAACTTTATAATAAATAGTTATTTTTTGTCTAAAAGAGGCATCATTTTGTCTTTCAATCTTTCTTTTTTAAAAATATAATGTAAGTAACGATAAGAAAGTTGGGATACTTATGAAACACAATAAAATAATTATTATTGTTTTAGTAACCATTATGATTCTAGTCACTCCGTTATCATGCATGAGTTTTAAAAAAGTAGAAAAATACACTCCTTTTGATTATCCTAAAGATGAAAAGTTTATTCAAGTGGAAACCGCAACCATACTCAGTGATGAGCAGCGCAATGAAGTGTATGATATTACTAAAGATCCTTCTCATCCATTTTTTGATGAAAAGGTAAAATTACTTATTTCTAATGTTGGCCCAAAACCAAATGAACAACGAATTAATCAATACAATCTTTCCGTTTCTAATGGTGCATTAATACAGCTTCCACCTACACCAGAACCTACAGTGGAGCCAACACCTGAAGTTTCAAACACATATCAATTAAAACCTTCGTTGTTTTCACTCAAATTACCTGTTTCTGACTTTTACTTTACTTCTTCTATTCCTTCCACTCTTTTTGAAAAGGATGTTGTACCTATTTCATGGACTTATACTTCTGGAAGAACAGCAACCTTTAATGTGTATTTAAGCACAAATGGTGGACAAGACTTTGTATCTATCGCTTCGTCACTTCAAGAAACTTCTACTTCTATAACGTTACCGTCCATTGAATCAAATCATTGTATTGTACGTGTTGAAGCCATGGTAGGGGATGTTCGATATGCCACAATCAATTCCTCTGAATTTACGATTCAACCAATTCCACTTCAACCATTTGAAATCGATTACGATTTTATTGCGAAAAATGTACAATATACGTCCAATCAAAACTGTCATTTCAATAGTGATAACAAAAATCCCATTTGGTTTAAAATTGAACCTACAACAGAAGAAGTCGATCATTATACCTTTCAATTATCACACGTACCATTTATTGGTTTTCAATCATCCATCAATCAAGAATCAGGGGTTATCTACGAACTTCCACTAAATAAAAATCAAACCGAGTTTTCTATTGAACTTGCTAAACTGATTGATGAAAAAACAACAGTAAAATCATTACCACTTAAAAATAACTACAATTTTTATTGTAGAATAGTTTCCTACGGTAAAAATAATTCCATTTTAGGTGATCCTGGTCAAGGTATTCAATTTAGTTATGGTAGTGGAGAAAACGTTCTTTCCTCTTTCAATCAAGAACAATCCATTGATTTCTTCTCACTAGTTCCATACAAAGATAGTTATGGTAAAACTAAAAATAAAATTGTGCCATTAAATAATGATGTAGTGTATCGATCTCTTGATAACACTGTAGAAGATTATTTAATTTTAGCAGAACCACAAAAATCATCTTCCACAATTAGTTCTGCTAAAAAAGTAGTCGTTCAAGTTTCTACATCACCATTTACCTTCTTAGATAAAGAAACGCCAAAAGGATTAGTGTATAGTTTTACTGATAATGAACCAATTATTGGTAAATCCACTGATTTAGGATACTCTTATTTAGCTGGTCCATACTACAATCGTGAACATACCATCAACTATAAACAATTTGTTCCTGACAAGGAAACCCTTGATAAAATGGGTGGTATTTACTATTATGTTCGTGCTTTATTTTATGTTCCGACAGATAATGAAACACAAATTTATTCCTCAAAAACAATGACAATTGCTTATTGTGTTTCTGATAAAAGTAAAAATGATACCAAATCCATTCAAGTGCGTTCTGATATTCCACTCGTTAAATTCGTCTGTTATTCCCCGATTTTCTTTCAAATGCCGGATTATGAAGATTACTTCACTGTTACTCGACCAGTCAATGCAGAAGAATTTAACTTTTACTTACAAAACCCTAAAACTGGTGAATTTTTATTACCATATGCAAAACACATTAAAAAATACAATTGGACAAAAGAACATTACCAAGAAGTGTTAGATAGAATGCTTCCAGTCGATTCTACAATGCATTTTATGCGTTCCACCAATGGTTTCTGGGATGAATTCATCAGTCTATTAAAACAAATATACAATGGTGTTCGAAACGCCTATGAAAAGGCTAAAACAACGGTTATTTCCGTAATTGATTATTTACCAATTGGTGAAAAAGCCAAAAATGTCCTTAAAAAGGTAGCTAGAGCACTTATTGATTACGGTTTAGCTTACATAGGAATACCACCAAATTTACCAAACTTCGATGTCCTAGCAAAACGAGGTTCCGATTATTTAGTCGCCACGTTATTAGAAGAAGCAATGAACGCTAGTGGCATTAGTGCAAATGATCCTATTTCTAAAGAAATATCGGATCAAATAAAAAAAGAAGTTGGCGAAAAAGTTAGCGATTATTTAACGGAAGCAATTATTTCCGAAAAACAAAATCCATTCAACGTTGATTATTTACGAGTTGCTAATTATGGTTTATATTATCCAGCATCTGTTTCAATCGGTATTTATAATCCTTCTTCTACTAGAATGTCACGAGGTGGAAAAGTTAGTATTTCCGTAACAAATAAAAAAGGAAACAGTAATTACGTGTATTATTCCTCAGTTGTCACTATTCCAAGTCTACAACCTCTTCAATATATGTCCATCCCAGTCTTTTTAAAGGATAAATCCAATCAATATCCAGGATTTAAAAAATACTTTGACGAACAATATTATTCCGATGATAACACCCTTCAAGTACTTGCTTATTTTGACTTACCAGATGCCCATATTGAAGCAAAACGACAAGGCATACAACCCGCAAAACTACCTACCATTAGTGAATATTATTACGATAAATACAAATACAGTTACGATTATCGCATCCCTATCAATCCATCAAAAGGTATTTATCATGCGGATGATGCGGTTCAATTTATCGAAGAAGATAAAGCTGTTATCAATGATTTAGTAAAGCAATTTGAAACTAATATTATCGATTCATCTAAAAATCTCATTCTACAATAGAATGAGATTTTAATTAGCTTAAACTAGAGAAATCATGTCGTATGATATCAACACACGTAAATACATCATCGTCAAATTCATACTTAAATAGTGTACAATTACCAATACCAACCTTATAATCCACTAAACTAGTATGCATCCATGTACGCATAAAACTATCACAAACACCACCATGAGCTACTGCTAAAACAATGTCATGGTTTTCTTGTTGCATGATGGATAATAGCGTCGAAGAAATTCTTTCTTGAAATCCAAGCTCACTTTCACCACCATAATTAACAAAAAAATCACCATATGGAAATTTAGGATTCAAACATTCATCTTTTCCTTCAAAGGCACCAAAATTCCATTCCTTTAACCCTTTTAAACGCGTATACGATTGATTAGTAATGATTTCTAAGGTATCGCTAGCCCGCTGGGATGTTGAACAATAACACTTATCAAAATCAATATTGTTTTCCACAAAATACTTTTTCGCAATCGTTGTTTGCTCAATTCCTAGACTTGTTAATGGTGAATCACACCATCCTTGTATCTTATTTTGAACATTAAATAATGTTTGACCATGTCTCATTAAATACAACGTTTTTTTCATGTTTTTATTTCCTCCTACGCTAAGTATACATACCTTGTCTTACTCCAAGTCAAGAAAAAAGGGCATTTGCCCTTATTTTCCTAATGCTTCGTTTGATTTTGTTTCAGCTTCTTTTAATACTGTAGCCATATCCATGTTGTTACCCCAAATCGCATCTAATGCATTTAAGATTTCTTTTTGACCTTGAGCATAACCAGGATTCATTGGACGACCAACTCCATATTCATTTAATTGATCAAGCGCAACTCTAAATTGAGGAGTTTCTTTATGAAGATTTTTAATCACATCTGTGTCTGCAGCTGCTTTTCTTGTTGGAACATATCCAGTATAAGCACTTGCATACGCTGCTTGTTCAGCCGAAGTCATCCAGTTGATGAATTCCCATGCTGCTGCTTTTTCTTTATCGCTAATTTTTGTTGACATAATTAAGTTAGCTCCACCAGTAGGTGCTCCATATGTCGTAAACTTAGGAATGTATGCTGTGTTAACATTGAAGTTATTTTCTTTCGCAACACCTAAAATAAAGCTTAAGTCAGCTGTAGAACTTAACCACATTGCACAGTTTTGTGCAGCGTAATCCGCTTGAACTTTTTTACCATCTGCCGCGATTACTGTTTTTACATACCCTTTGTCTTGTAAATCTTTAATGAATTTAATAATTTCTTGTGATTCTTTTGAGTTAATATTACTTGTTTTTTCATCAGCACTTAAAGAACTAGTTCCTTTTTCTAACATCATAGCTTCATAGAACCAAGCGTGTGAAGGAATTTCAAATCCATACGCTCCAGTTTTTTCTTTGATTGTTTTAGCGTACTCAGCAAGTTCATCCCAAGATTTAGGACCACTAGTATCAAGACCTGCTTTTTCTAAAAGAGTTGTGTTCATGTATAATACTGGAGTACTTCTTAAGTAAGGAATACCATACCATTTTTCATCTACTTTACAGTTGATTAATAAACCTTTGTAAAAGTCATTGATGTCAAATTTTGATTTTTCGATGTATGGAGTTAAATCTTCAATAATACCATTTTTCGCAAAAGTTTTAATTGAAGCAATTTCCATTACAGTAACTGCCGGTGTTTTTCCAGCGACATATGCTGATTGAAGTTTTTGATGTAATTCATCATATGTTCCTTGGTATTCTGCTTTAACAACGATTCCTTTTTCTTTTCCAACTGTTTCGTTGAACATTTTTGTTAAGTTTTCATTGTTTTCTTGGATTTTGTTTGTCCATGAATACCAAAATGAAATTTCTACCACTTCTTTTGGTGCATCTGCTTTTGGTGTTGCTTCGGCTGTTTTACTTTCACCACAACCTACCATTGTAAAGATAAGTAGTGACGCAAGTATTGTTTTAATAAATTTATTCATAGTTCCTCCCTATATTGGTTACATGGTTTCCCATGGTTTACCCTTTAAAAATGTCTACTGCTTTTCCATCAATATTTTCTACATCAATATCGAGGAATTTCATCAATGTTGGAAATACATCCACCATATCTGCTTGTTCAATGACTTTATTTTCTTCAATCATTGAACCCAGTACCATCATACAAGGTTTTAAGCCCTTGCTAGGATGATGACCATGCATGCCATGATAACGATAACTATCGTGCATATCAACTGTCATACTAGCCATATGCAACTCATTTCTAAACAATGTTCCTTTTGTCCCTTCAATCACAAAATCAAATGGACCACTTAAACCTTCTT
>CAZTII010000058.1:0-11313 GCA_964613305.1 uncultured Erysipelotrichaceae bacterium | reverse complement strand
GAACTAACTTCATGTTGAACTATACTGAACTAGAATTTAACTATTTACTTAAGGTTTTTATTTGAAATAGTGCCAAGTTTGGCTAATTAATTGAAAAATATGATAAATTGACGTATAATAAGAAAAACAATAGGAGGAGAAGTTAATCGATTATTGATTAACTAACAATATACTATAATGAATAATATTAGAATTTTTGCATTAGGCGGGTTAGATGAAGATGGCAAAAATATGCTTGTCATTGAAATTGGTGATGATATTTTTGTCATTGAAGCTGGTTTGAAATACCCAGAAGTTGGTCAACTTGGAATTGAAATGATTATTCCTGACTTCAAATATTTAGTACAAAACAGTCATCGAATTAAAGCTGTCTTTGTCACTCATGGCCATGATGATGTTATGGCGGCATTACCTAGTTTATTAAAACAAATTAATGTACCTATTTATACGACACCATTAACAGCGTTGATATTAGAGAAAAAATTAAAAAAAGAAGGATTAAAAGGTATTAAAATTAATCGAATTCAACGAAATTCATCATTTAAAGTAGCACAACGTGAAATATTTACGTTTGGTGTTACTCAATCAATCGCGGATGCGTTTGGTTTAGCTATCTATACTGATGTAGGATATATTGTCTTTACATCAGAATTTATTATTGATTATAATTCTAAACGAGATGCTTTTAGCTGTGACTTAGCTCGTATTACTGAATTATCGAAAAAAGGAGTATTTGCTCTTTTAACAGAGTCAGTTGGTTCAGGACGTGAAGGAAATAGTTCACCGCATCATCGCATTACCGAAATTGTTGAACCGTATTTTGAAGATAGTTTAGGCCGCATCGTTATTACGATGTATCATCAAAATTTATATCGTTTGATTGAAATTATTGAATTAGCGAATAAATATGGTAGAAAGATTTTCTTTTATGACGATGAATTACGTGATTTATTGAAGGATGTTGAGAGTTTAGGATATTATCATATTCCAGCAGGATTAGAAATTAGTAAGAATAAATTCAATAATGATATGGAAAATGTTTTAATTATCATATCTGGTGATGGTTTAAATATATTTAAACGAGTTCATAAAATGGCGATTAAAGAAGATTCATTGGTTGAATTTAAAGAAGAAGATACTATTATTATTGCTTCACCAGCTGTTCCAGGAACGGAAAAAGAAGCAACGAAAATGGAAAATGATTTGTATAAAGAAGGATCACGCATTTGTTCGGTCGATTCTAAGAGGATGTATTCAATGCATGCTTCCATTGAAGATTTAAAAATGATGATTTACTTTTTAAAACCAAAATATTATATTCCGGTAAAAGGGGAATATCGTATGCTAGTATCGAATGCGACAATTGCTTTAAATATGGGATATACAGCTGATAGAATTTTAGTGTTGGATAATGGTCAAATAGCTACCTTTGAAAATGGACGTTTAATTAAAGCGTCAGATTATTTAGAATTAGAAGATGTTTTTGTTGATGGTAATGATAACTTAGATACTGGTGGAATGGTTTTAAAAGATCGTGAAACACTATCAACTGATGGTGCAATTATTGTTGGTATCGTCATTAATCATGCGACAAAAGTTGTCATAGGTGGTCCAGATGTTCAAAGTAGAGGTGTTATTTATTTGAAGGATGCGGACTATTTAATGAAGGAAGTTGGCGTTATGTTAGAAAACATTATTAATGAAGCAGTTCGTGAAAAACGATACAATAACAATGATGCACGTGCTGAAGCTCGAGATAAGATTGGTCGATATATTTTTAAAGAAACTGGAAAACGACCAATGATATTGCCGGCAATAGTAGAAATTAATACAAGTGAATAGGAGATAAGCGGTGTCAAAGAAAAAGAAAAAAAATGTTGAAGAAAATTTAGATATAAAAAAATGGATGGTGATACTTGTGTCACTATTTATTTCGTTGGTATCTTTATTTAAATTTGGAGTTATTGGAGTTTCACTATATAACTTTTTCTCGTGGTTATTTGGCCGAATGGGTGTTGTTTTTCAAGTTCAATGCTTCATTTTAATGTTCTATAGCTTAATTGAAAGAAAATCTCATTTTAAAGGGTACCCTGTTCTTTCACAAATCTTCTTTTTACTGGCAGGAATTCTTTTCTTTTCATTAGTACAAAAAGATGTCGTTATCGATGCTACACTTATCAATAAATCGTTTTTTGAATACAGTTCGATGTTGTCAGAATCATTTAAACCATCATTTCATGGTGGCGTTATTGGATCTATTATTGTGGTTGCTTGTCAATATTTGTTTGCTAAGGAAGGGACATATTTATTAATGGTTATTTTATTATGCATTAGTATTGTGCTACTAATGCTATATAAACCTTTAAAAGTATCGCTTGAGCGTTTACGCAATGTATTCTCAATACCGGTAAATGATGAAGTTGAAGAGCCAATAGTAAAAGAAAAAGAGAAAAAAGCGTCATTTATCACATTTAATGACAATCAAAATAAAGAAGTAAAGAGACAAGAAGAAAGTCGTGTAGATAGTAAAACTTTAAAAGTGAAAGAAGAAAAAAATACTTTAATTAAACCAACAAAGGAAGAGTTATCTCCAGTATTTATAGAATCGTATAATCACAATTCTGAAGGTGTTGTGTATCAATTGCCACCAATTTCTTTACTAGATTCGGTGGAAGTAAAAGCGAGCAATGCAGTTAATGAAGAAGCCGCGAAAGCGAAAGCTCAACGATTGTTAGAAGTATTAGCCCAATTTCAAATTGAATCTGAGTTAATCGCAATTCATATTGGTCCGTCAGTAACTCAATTTGAAATAAAGCCAGACAGCAATGTTAAAGTAAATAGAATTATGGGTATTTATAATAATATTAAAATGGAGTTATCAGCTCGTGATTTACGTATTGAAGCACCGATTCCAGGTAGAAATGCAATAGGAATTGAAATACCTAATGTTGAATCAACATCAGTAAAAATGCTTGAATTAGTGAAAGGAATTAAACCACAAGATTTGAGTAAACGATTGATGTTAGCGCTAGGTAAGGATTTACATGGACAGTATGTGTATTGTGAATTAAATAAGATGCCTCATTTGTTGATAGCAGGTGCTACTGGTTCGGGAAAATCAGTTTGTATGAATTCTATTATTATTTCTATTCTTTTAAGAACAGCACCGAGCGAAGTAAAACTATTATTAATCGATCCTAAAAAAGTAGAATTTACACCGTATCTTAAAATACCTCATTTAATTGGACCAGTAATTACCGATGCGACAGAAGCCAATCGTGCATTAAAAGTAATTATTGCGATTATGGATGAGAGATATGGTTTAATGAAAGAATTCGATGTAAAAAATATTGCTTCATATAATGAAGCAATTAAAAAGAATAAAGATGAAAAATTACAACCAATGCCATACATTGTCGTAGTTATTGATGAATTAGCGGATTTAATGATGGTTGCGGGAAAAGAAGTAGAAGCAAGCATTATTCGCATTACCCAACTTGCTCGTGCTGCTGGAATTCATTTAGTTGTAGCAACACAAAGACCAAGTGCAGATGTAATCACCGGACTAATCAAAGCAAACATTCCTTCTAGAATTGCTTTTAATGTAGCAAGCGGTATTGATTCAAGAACGATTTTAGATAGTGTTGGAGCTGAGAGATTGTTAGGAAATGGTGATATGTTGTATTCACCGATGGGTTCTAGTGGTATGACGCGTTTACAAGGAGCGTATGTTACTGATGAAGAAATTGCCAGAATAACACAATTTTGTAGCAAACAAGCAACACCGATGTATGAAGATGCGTTTATCATCTTAGAAGGTGTTGATAATAATGAAGCTACTTCTATGGTAAAAGCTGAGGATGACCCGATGTATGATGAAATTAAGGCATATGTCATTGAAAGCCAAAAAGCATCTACATCACTATTACAACGACGTTTTGGCATAGGTTATAATCGTGCAGCACGTCTAATTGATGTACTTGAAAGCAGAGGTATTGTAGGTCCTGTTCAAGGTTCAAAACCACGTGAAGTGTATATTAAACGTGATAATAACGATTAAATATGAAGATTATTGAACAATTTATTCAAGGCAAAATAGACGAAAAACAATGTGAAGATTGTCTTGTTATTAATAATCACTATATCGCAATTATTGATGGTGTTACATCGAAATCTGATTTTTTGTATAAAGGAGAAACTACTGGAAAAATATGTGCTTCTATTGTTAGGTGCGTATTGAATACGATTCATGAAGATTGTGGTATTAGTGAGATAATTAATGAAGTGAACAAAGAAATAAATCAATTTTATACTATGGTTAATTTTCCTTATACTATAAAAGAAAAAGGATTACAAGCAGCGGCGATTATTTATTCCATTAAAAGAAAAACAATATGGATGATTGGAGATTGTCAGTTAAAAGTTGATGATAGTACGATTACTAATCCAAAGAAATCGGATGATGTTTTATCAGAAATGAGGTCATTAGTACTTCACATTCAAAAAAAATGCAATTTATTTAATCCGCAAGAAGCGCGTTCAATTATTGAACCGTGGATTATAAAAGGTGGTCTGTTTGCCAATGATGAGACAACAGAATATGGATATAGCGTATTTAATGGTGAAGAAATACCATTATCGCTTATTAAACAAATTAAAGTAAACGATAATCAATATATTATTATGACAAGTGATGGCTATCCAGAAATTAAATATGATTTAAATAGTACAGAAGAATATTTAAAAGAAATAATACAAAAGGATGCACTATGTTATCAACAATACAAGTCAACAAAAGGTGTGTCAAATGGTCAAGTGAGTTTTGATGATCGAGCGTATATTTCTTTTATAGTTTAAAAAAAACGACGAAAGTCGTTTTTTTTATGGATGTAAGAAGGATACTTTTTCAGCTACAATTTCAGTATTATAGTATGTTTGGTCGTTGTTGTAGGTGTTTGTATATGCTTGTAATCGTCCTTTAATGCTAATTAAAGCACCAACTTGACACGTTTCAATACATTCTTCAGCAATACCTCGCCAAAGGGCAACGGAAAATAAATCGTTTTCATATTCTCCATGTTGATTTCTAAATGAACGTTCAACTTCTAAAATTAAATTGGCATTTTTAATACCATTAGCTGTTGTTTTTAACACTGGTTTTTCTTTAATTCTTCCTACTAAAGCACATTGATTTAACATTGTTTTCTCTCCTTTTATGTACATCATTATAAGAAGTTTTAAATAATATTACAACATGACAAAATGGTGTTATTTTCATGAAAAAAACCATCTAATCAATGGATAGATGGTCATTTTTAAGTGTTTCATTTGGATTTATAATAATTTGTGAAAAGTGTTCAAAGGTTAATTGTTGAATACTTTCAAGACAATCATCATTTGTTAAGGTAGATAATAATTGTAAATTATCAAAGATAGAATAGTTATTTCTGCTATCGCGGAAATATTGTACCGCTAAATCTTCAGGTCGATCAAACGTTGTAATTGTTTCACCAATTGCTCTGTTTTTCATTAAGGAGAATCGATATTCATCGATTTTTTTTGTTTTTAAAACAGATAGTTGCTCAAAAATAAATTGTTTAAATTGAGTAGGATTTTCTGTTTCATCATAAAATAAGATAAAAGCATAATCACTAGAACAATCAATTTCAAAACCAAAATAATGACTAATTTCTTCAGTGTCTAACCATTGTTGATATTGTGGATTGTTAGCGGAAAAATGGTTTTCTAAACTAAAACGAATGGCAGTTTCTCGTTTAATTCTATCGATGCTTGATTCCTTTTTTACTTCTAGTTTAAAACCAATACAAGTTTTAGGTGTACTAACATCCATTTCGATTGTTTTTTCAATATAAGCTACTTCTTTTGGTTCTTGTTTAAATGTTCTAGTAATTGGTTTAAAAGGAGTAATTTTTTTCTTTATTTGATTTTCTTTTATAATCGATAGGAGTTTTGTTGGTTCAATCGGTGAACTGATAACCATCATCATATTACTAGGATGATAATTAATGTTATAACAGCGATATAAATCATCGATTGTTGTTGCATAAACACTATCATGATCTCCACCAATATCTAAACGTAGAGGATGATGTTGATACATTCCTTTAAACGTTTCAAAGATAAGGCGTGAATCAGGCATTTGTAAATACATGTTTAATTCTTGGTCGATAATTCCTTTTTCTTTTTCTACTGATTGTTCACTTATCGACAAATTTTGGACAAAATCCAATAATAAGTTTAATGGTTCTTCAACATCTTGATCACTTGTAGAAAAATAATAAATGGTTTCGTGATACGAAGTAAAGGCATTAACACTAGCACCAAGTCCAGTGAATTTAGCCATAATATCGCCTTCGTCCGATTCAAATAACTTATGTTCAAGAAAGTGAGCAATACCACTAGGGTAGCTAATTATCGTTCCATTTTCATCAATTTGTTGCACATCGAGACTACCAAAAGGAGTAGCAAAGATAGCTGATGTACTTGCAAATAATGGTTTATGATAAATAATGACACGTAATCCATTATCTAATGTCTCTTCAACAATTGTTTCATTAAATTGTTCAATATAGTTACTCTTCATTATCTTCCTCCTGTCGTACAGTTACAACGCACTGTAACGTACATTTCTTTAATGCTTCACGTACATTTTCTCTAGTAACGTTATTAATAGCTTGTATTAATTGGGCGTTATTATAAGGAGAATTATAAACAGATTGATTGAATAATGAATTTAAAATTAGTTTAGGTCGATCTTGATAAGAATTAATCGAGTTACAAATGTACCGTTTACTAGCATGTAATATGTCATCATCAAAATCATCGTTTATAATACGATTGATTTGTTCTTCGATTAACTTTTTAACTTCATCAATATTTTTATAATCAATTCCGGTTTGAATTCTTAAAATACCTTCATAGTTATCTAAGGTAGAATGAATGGAATAACAAAAGCTTCTCTTTTCTCTTATTTCTTGAAATAAGAAGGATGTAGGTAAACCACCTAAGATAGCATTAGCAACGACTAAACTGCAATAATCAGAAGAATATATATTGATATTGCTTGTATAGAGTAATATCATATTGCTTTGATGAATATTTTTTACGATTGTTTTTTCTTTATATGTATCAATAGAGGCAAGATATGCTTCACCTTGTACTGATTTTCGTGGTGAAAAAGAAAAATGTTTTTTGAATAATTGTATAATTTCTTCACTATCGTCATTTATAAATAGTAAACAATCGACACGATTTTCTGTAATCATTAATTGATATGCTTGTTGTACTCTCTCAATTGTAGTTTGGTGTACTTCCTCTATTGTTGGAATGCATTTTGCCGCTAATAAACCACCACATAGACGCCAAGCATTATCTCTAGCAAGGGAACTTACTTGGTCATTGTAATTGTTGATTAATAAAGTAAGTTTATTAACTGCTTCTTGAAACATTGATGGTGTGATATCTAAAGGGTTAAAAATAAAGTCACTTAATGTTCTTAACTGCTTTTCCCAGAGATTATTACCAATATAACGTCCATCGATAAATTCCATGCTAAATTCCACTGTTTCCAATGTTCCTTTTGTATCGATGGATGATTTTATTGATGCTCCATATAATTCATCTAAACGAGAAGCTACTGCTTCTTTACTTGGTAAAGTTTGATTGCTATCAATAAGCATCAGTGATAATAGGGTACGTTCAATGGTAAAAGGAGAAGGAATAGTCTCCGAAAACTTAATCTGAATTATATTCTTTTTAAATTGATTACTTTGCTCTATACCACAATAGACACCTTCAGTAAGTTGAAATTGTTTCATTTTTTTTCCTCCACGTATTAGTATACTATTTTTAAAAGAAAATAACATAGAATAAACAGTATATAAATAATAATGTCTGTTTGCAAAAACGTATAAATGCGACTATAATTAATGAAAATGGAGGGATTTAAGATGACAGGAAATCAATTTTATCAAAAAGAATCGTTATTAGTAATAATTGATATGATAAATGGTTTTGTAAAAGAAGGTAATTTACATGATACGTCGATTAATGAGATTACCCCAACTATTATTGAGCTAATTCATCAATTTCAATCTAAGCAACTACCAATTATTAACTTTCGTGATAGTCACTCTACTCAATCTACAGAGTTTTCATCGTTTCCATGCCACTGTTTATGCAATTCAGTGGAATCAGAATGCATCGATGAGTTAAAACCTTATGAAGATTATTTTATTACATTATTAAAGAATAGTACAAATGGTTTTATGCAACCGCAATTTAAACCTTTATTTGAAACGATGAATGATTTAAAATCAGTCGTCATTGTTGGATGTTGTACCGATATATGTGTTTTACAATTTGCCTTATCAACGATTGCTTATATTCATGAAAACAATCGAAAGACTGATGTGATCGTTATTAGTGATGCGGTAAGTACCTTTAATGGTGAAAACCATGATCAAAAACAAATTAATGAAATGTCTTTAACACTAATGAGAATTAATGGTATTAAAGTGATGAGTAAAAAGGAATATGACAACTATGAATAATAAAGAATGGATGTTGATGACGGATTTTTACGAATATACAATGGCTTATGCATATTTTAAAGAAAATAAGCACGAAGAAATTGCATATTTCGATATGTTTACACGAAGAATACCAGATGGAGGTGGATTTTTAATCTTTAATGGTCTTCATCGTTTTATTGAATTTGTAAAACAGTTTAAATTTGATGATGACTGTATTGATTTTTTACGATCAACAAATTATTTTGATGAAGAATTTTTAATGTATTTAAAAAACATGACATTTGATATTGATTTATGGGCAGTGAAAGAAGGAACTCCAGTCTTTGCGAATGAACCTCTTATTACTGTACGTGGAACATTAATTCAAGCACAAATATTAGAAACATTTTTATTGCTATGTGTAAATTATGCGACGCTAGTAACTACGAAATCGTATCGAATCACTCACGCGGCACGTGGTAGAAAAGTAATTGAAATGGGTGCACGCCGTGCTCATGGTATTGATGCGGCGATTGAAGGAGCTAGAGCGGCTTTTATCGGTGGTTGTAGTGCCACATCATGTACCATTGCTGGAGAAAAATATGGTATTCCTGTAACAGGAACGATTGCTCATAGCTATATCCAACTTCATGAAAATGAATATCAAGCCTTTTTAAGCTATGCCCAAGTGGCACCAAACAATTGTATTTTATTGGTTGATACATACGATACGCTTAATTCAGGTATATTGAATGCGATTAAAGTTGCTCATGAATATTTAATTCCAAATGGATATCGATTAAAAGGTATTCGAATTGATTCAGGTGACTTGGCGTATTTATCAAAGAAATGTCGTAAGTTGTTGGATGCAAGTGGCTTACATGACTGTCAAATAGTGGCATCGAATTCGTTGGATGAATTTATTATTGATGATTTATTTTTACAAGAAGCTAAAATTGATAGTTTTGGTGTTGGTGAAAATTTAATAACTGCAAAAAGCAATCCAGTGTTAGGTGGAGTGTATAAAGTAGTTGCACACGAAGTAAATGGTATTATTGAACCAAAGATTAAAATTAGTGGAAATGTTGAAAAGCTTACAAATCCAGGCTTTAAGAAAATCATTCGTTTTTACGATAATGATAGTAAAAAAGCAATTGCCGATGTGTTAGCACTTCGTGATGATGTTATTGATATGGAAGAATTTTTGTTATTTGACCCAACTGCTCCATGGAAACAAAAAAGAATTAGAAATTATCATTTTGTTGAGCTTCAAATTCCAATATTTGAAAAAGGAAAATGTGTTTACGATGTTCCAAGTACGATAGAAGTTCGTGATTATTGTCAAGAAATGATGAATACGATGTGGGATGAAGTGAAACGTCTAAAATATCCTCATAATTACTATGTCGATTACACACAAAATCTATATGACTGTAAACAAGAATTAATCAAGAAAAATACGGTTAAAATATAAAAGTTCAATTAGAATTCACATAGTAATCAAGTAGATTTCACAATCATTATTTAAACTATAAAAGTAAGGACGGTGAAAGATATGTTTAAATCAAAAAACAATGATATTATTGATGGTATTTGGTATGAAAAAGATGGGTCAACGTATCGATATGGAAAAGCAAGTAAAACTAAATCGGTGTTTAAAACAGTATTAAACTATGTTTTAATCGCTTGTATAAGTGTTGCAGGTGGTTATGTCGGCAGCATGTTACATCAACCTAAAACAGTTAAATCAGTGATTCCTTCCTATGAAATTAATACTGTAAGAAACAACGATCAATTAACAATGCAAGAAGTAATTCAGAAAACACATAATAGTGTTGTTGAAATTACAACAGAAACAGTAGCTCGTGGTTTCTTTTCTCAACAGATGATTATGACTGGTGCTGGATCTGGTGTTATCTTTACAAGTGATGGTTATATTGTTACTAATAACCATGTGATTGAAGATACAAAAGTTATTCGCGTTCGCTTAGCAAATGGCCAAGAATATGAAGCAAAACTGATTGGTGTTGATGTAAAAAGTGATATTGCGGTAATTAAGATAGACGCTAAAAACTTAGAAGCTGCTATTTTGGGTAACTCTGAACATATTCAAGTTGGTGATACAGCCATTGCGATTGGTAATCCTCTAGGTGAATTAGGAGGAACAGTAACTAGTGGTATTATTAGTGCCTTGGACCGCGAAATAACAATTGGTAATCAAGTGATGAATTTACTACAAACAAATGCCCAAATTAATCGTGGTAATTCTGGTGGTGGTTTATTTAATAGTAAAGGTGAACTTATCGGTATCGTTAATGCTAAATCAGCGGGAACGTCAATTGAAGGCATTGGTTTTGCAATTCCTATCAATGATGTAAATAATGTTGTTGAACAAATTATTAACAATGGTTTTGTTACAAATCGTGCAACATTAGGTGTTACTGTTGCCGAAATAAAAGAACAAGATGGTAAATATCCAGCAGGATTATATATTTCTAGCGTTATAAAAGGATCGGCTGCAGATAAGGCTGGTTTAAAAGAATATGATCAAATTCTTTTTGCTGGTGATGAGAGAATACAAACGTACAATGATTTAGCAAAAGTGTTGAAAAAGAAAAATGTTGGTGATTCCATTATGATTACTGTAGTACGTGATAATCAGAAAATGGAAGTTGACGTTATATTACAAGAAAGTGGTAAGTAGCAACGATGAACTCGTTGCTTTTTTTTGAGTTTCGGTGTTTTCTTGTTTCGCAATCCAAAAACTTATAAATTTCTC
>CAZTII010000057.1:0-11401 GCA_964613305.1 uncultured Erysipelotrichaceae bacterium | reverse complement strand
CCAACTTAATTCATAGCTGTCAATTAGCAAAACCCCAACTTAATCAACAATACCGGTTTTTCTTTATGTTAATTGCATTTCCTTTAAATATAAACAACGTTGATTTTTAGATCCTCGAAATGGTAACGCTAAACTAGCTTCACTTTTAATAAATTTCCCATCAACCAATACATCAATTAACTTTAAGAATTCATTAATATAACAATCATTTTTTTCAAGTAATTGTTCTAATGTGTAGCCTGTATAACACCATATAGTAAGATTATTCATCACCGCAACTTTTGCAATACATAAACATTCTTTCACTTGTAAAAATGGTTCTCCACCGGAAAATGTAATGCCAGTATGGTATCCATTATTTAATATTTCTCTTATTAAATCATCGATATCTTGTAAAAATCCATCCGTATACTTCCATGTTGATGGATTATGACAACCCTCACAGCGATGTGGACATCCTTGTGTCCATATCACCATTCTTAATCCTTCACCATTGATAACACTATCTAATTCAAGTGGTGAAGCCAGTCTAATTTCCATGTTTAATACGATCTTTCTCTTCTGCTTTCTTACCATCATTAAAACGGTCTAATGTTCCAACTAAATACCCGGTAATACGACGAATCCGTTCGAATGGAATATCTTCTTCTTGACGATGGCATTGTGGGCATTCATCAAAAATAAGTCCATTGTACCCACATACTGGATCACGATCAATCGGATGATTAATCGCTCCATAACCTACACCACTTTCCTTCATAATTGTGACACATTTTTCAAATGCCGATAAATTATTGACCATCTCACCATTAATTTCTACATATGAAATATGACCACCATTACATAAAGCATGATATGGTCCTTCTATCATCATTTTATTTTTAATAGAAATAGGATAATGTACTGGAACATGGAAAGAATTAGTATAGTATAAACGATCAGTAATACGTTCAATCACACCAAATTGTTCTTTATCAAGTTTGGTAAAACGGCCTGATAATCCTTCCGCTGGGGTAGCTATTAATGAATAATTCATACCTTTAGCGATACAGTATTCATCTATTTTTTTACGCATAAAACCAATAATTTCAAGGCCTTCTTGTTGACTTTTTAAACATTCACCATGATGTTTGCCAAATAACGCGACTAAACATTCCGCTAAACCAATAAAACCAATCGTTAATGTTCCTTGTTTTAATACTTCTTCTAACGTATCTTCACTAGTTAATGATTCACTACCTCGCCAATTGCCTTGAGCCATTAAAAACGGAAAATTTTTAACTTTCTTCATCGCTTGACTACGATATCGATCATACAATTGTTCACAAACTAAATCACATTTTTCACCTAATTCTTTATAAAATCCATCCATATCTACTTTTTCTTGCAGTAAACCATGTTTTAAAGCAATTCTCACTAAATTAATGGTTGTAAAACTTAAATTACCACGACGAGTAACAACATTATTACCACATGCTGGATTTGCTATAACACGTGTACGACAACCCATATAAGCAATTTCGGAATCTTTATCACCTTCACGGTAAAATTCACGATTAAATGGTGCATCTAAAAAAGCAAAGTTTGGAAACATTCTTTTCGCTGAACAACGCATTGCTAGTTGAAACAAATCGTAGTTTTTATCTGTCGGAAAATAATTAATTCCTTCTTTCACTTTAAAAATTAAAATAGGGAATATCGCTGTTTCATGTTTGCCTAAACCATTTTCCATCGCCAACAACAATTGTTTTGAAACCATTCTACCGGCTTCAGTAACATCGGTTCCAAAGTTTATCGAACTAAATGGCACTTGTGCCCCAGCACGTGAATGCATTGTATTTAAATTAGCAATTAACCCTTCCATCGCTTGATACGTTTCGCGTTCACATTGTTTAAATACCTTATCAATAAGTTTATCCGTATTAGCTACTTTAAAACAATCAGTCAACTCATCAATCGATGTCATAATAGCATCAAATTCATCTTGTTTATAAGTACTAGTATATTCTTGGAAATCACTAACAATCGCTTTATAAATCTTTTTAAAAGAAAGTAAAACTCCTTTTGCTAAATAATAATCAAAACAAGGAATGGATTGACCACCATGTTGGTCGTTTTGATTCGATTGAATAATGATAGCACACAACGAAGCATACGACTGAATACTTTGTGGTTGACGTAAAAACCCATGACCAGTGTTAAACCCAGTTGAAAATAATCGTTCTAAGTCGATTTGTAAACACGTTGTTGTCCCCATTGCGTAAAAATCTAAATCATGAATATGTATATCACCACAACTATGCGCATTCGCATATTTTTTAGGTAATAAATACGATGTCGTGTATGCTTTCGATAAGGTACTGCCATATTTCAACATCATACCCATTGCGGTATCACCATTGATATTCGCATTTTCACGTTTTTCATCATTACTACTAGCTTCTTTAATACCAAAATTTTCTAATGTCTTCATCAATTTATGTTGATTACTCGTAAAACATTGACGCGCCATAGCACGACGATGACGATACGTTTTAAAACGTTTATACGCGTCAACATATCCTAAATCAACAAAAGACTCTTCCACTATATCTTGAATCTGTTCAATTTCAATTGTTGTAACTCCACGCAACTCAATTGTTTTTAAAACATTATTTAATACAGACAATGTTTTTTCTGCTTCGTGATATTGACCAAAACCACTCGCAATTGCTTTTTCAATTTTATCAGCATTAAAAGTTACAATTGTACCATCCCGCTTAACAACTTTCATACACTTACTTAAAATTTACTTGTCAAAGTAAAAGTAAAATCATCACCATCTTTAATAACAACATCATCAATTCCCGGACACATACCTTGTGCTTTACAAACTTCATTCTTTTCTGATGAATACAACCACCAAGGACCTGTTTTCATATCACCTTGACTAACACCACATAAACCGGTAATAAAACGGCCGTATTGACCATCTTCAATAGCTGGTTGTAATTTAGGTTCATCAAAAATAGCACCACCTAAATAATTAGCGTTTGTATATACTACACCTTTAAATAATTCCTTATTACCATCTTCAGCATTTACAACAACAATCGTAATCGCCTTATCACCTTTTTGAACCACTGGTTTAGCACTAAAATAATTCAATCCAAATAGTAATAATACTGCTGAAGCAACAACAACCAACAACGCTATAATTTTATTTTTCATCTTAATTTCCTCTCAATTTTTATTAGTATTTCATAGCAGCGATCAAACAATAAGATGGTAAGGATTGCGCTCAACATCCCTTGAATAATCGACGTTTTTAAACCCATAATAATATAAAAAATAGTAACTGTTTTAGAAAACAGGATGAATGGAAAATCCAATAGTTGACCCGTTAATAACGAAAAGAAACCAACGATTACAATCAACAATACTCTTCTTTTTAACAAGCTATCACGCCACGTAGCAATCAAATAACTATACGCTGGATAAATAACGACATACATCAATGACCAAATCGTAATGCCTTGAATAAGACAATTAGTTAAACCAAACACTAATGAAGCAAGAACTGACTCCTTACGTGTAAAAACACACGCAAACAAACATACAGTAAAAGTAATTCCTTCTAAATATAAAACTTGAGAAAAAATAGTAAATACTGCCGCTTGAATACTAGCCATCATCGCTATTTTCGCTACGCTTTTAACTGTCATAACTTGTTGAATGAAAGATCATTTCCTCAACTCCTTCCATTTGATTTACATCAAGTGCCATTAAAAAGAAAAGATTCGACAATAATTGAAAGAAATCAGACAATAATTTTGAATAATGGTGTTCTTCTTTCCTGATTTTAACCATAATGCGAACAATCGCTTTGCATTTACTACGAAGTACATGTAAAGCACAAGCCACTTCGCAACCACCAGGAACAACAAAATAATCAATTGGTCCAATTTTGTCAATTAATGTTTGATACCGTAGAGTTAACTCATGGAGGTCTTTTTCATGTAATGCCATTTTCCCACGCAAAGAGCCATTCGCATGATATACCATATACACAATACGCTCCAGTTGAAGATGTGGACTTAATGAATTAACGTGCGCAATCATAGACGCCAATTCATCAGTCGCAATCTCATAATCACACAACATAGAATCCTCTTCTAAAAAAGGATAAGCAATAAATCTAGTATCCATGGTCTCCTCCATTAAAAAAACTCATTCTTCAAAATGAGTTATTAGCCACGATAAAAACATAGCTTTTTCTTTCACCCAGAAGAAAGTAATACTTGCGATATAGGCAGGTCTACCGGCTAAGTTTCATCCTCCATTTTCCCTTCCCATATGTTCTACATACAGTGGTAATGAAAATTTCGTCTACTTTACGGTTGCTGGGGCAGCTAGAAATCTATTCCCTATTAAGTAATCACCTATTTGCCATTTCATTATAGCACAGTTTAGTATTAAATTATGTTTTTTACTCTAAATATTAAAATATTTTTTAAAAAAAGAAGTTGCAATAACTTCTTTCTTACATTGATTTTAATATTACAGATAATTTTGGAATCATTTGTTGCTTTCTAGAAATAATTTCATAGTCATAACCAGAATTATCATCAAATTGTGTAGAAATGACATTTGACATAATATATGATAAAGGACCACTATACACAAACATAGAACCTTCTGCCATCACATTAGTAAACATCATTACCATTAAATCATATTGTTGTTCTTCTTGTTCTTTTTCTAAATTAGTTCTAAACTCTGGTAAAATTAATTGAACATCTTCGATTTTATGATAGTTTGTTTGTCCAATCGCAATATTGTATTGGCCAAAAGTATATTTCTTTAAATCTCGATTTAAAATTTCAGTAGGTTGTGCATCTTTTAATGCAACAGAAGCACCAAGCATTGCACTTGCATAGGCATTAATATCCACTTCAGCAATCTTAGCAAGCCAAGTCGCTGTTAAACGATCTAAATCAGTTGTAGTTTTTGATTTAAATAATAATGTATCCGAAATAATAGCGCTCAACATAATACCACTCATTTGGCGATCTGGTAATAATCCATTTTCTTGATACAATAAAGCAACAATCGTACACGTACAACCACAACGTTGATTACGATAATAAATTGGATAATCAGTTTCAATATTACCAATATGATGATGGTCAATAATCTCTTCAATAATTGCTTCATCGATATAATCAATCGCTTGATTTTTAGCACTATGATCCACTAAAATAAAATGTTTACGACGATAATTTAACGTATGATAACGTGAAATAGCGCCCACTAAATTAAAATCATCATCCAATACAGGATAACTACGATAACGTGAATTAGCCATTTTTTGCGCCACTTCATTGACATATTCATTACTATTATACGTAATTGGATCAGATGTCATAATATGTTCTACTGAAAACGATTCATTAATAACACGAGCTACACTCATCGTATCATTATTCGTCATGATAATAGCGCATCCTTGAATATCCGCAAGTTGGCGGACCTCATTACTAATCTCTTGTCCACAAGTAATAATCATACATTTTATACCATGATTAATTAAATGTTTTTGTTTCGCTACACCATCCGATAAAATACAAATACTATTTTTAAATTGACGATCAAATTCAATACTATTGCTTAATGTCACAATAAACACTCGACCATTGCTTTGAAAATTACGTGGTCTTACTTCAATTGTTCCACCGACAGTAGAAGCAATTGCCTCTAAACTTGCGGTTTTCATTAAGCTTTCAAGTTTTTCCGTGTTCATTAATCGAGCAGCCGATAAATTCGATGTCGATAATACGCCGACTAAACGATTGTTATCATCAACAACACATAAACTTCTATTTGTTGAGTCAACCATCGCACTCCAAGCATCTTTCATCGCCGAAGAACGATGAATTGTCTTTGCAGTATCCAAATCAATATCGAGTAATTGACTACGCGCATCTTTTAATAATAACGGATTCTCTAAATCAAAATACTTTAAAATAAATTTTGTTTCTTCATTCAAGGGACCTAATCTACATGCAATAGCGTTAACGCCAATCAATCGTTTTAAATTGGCATATGCTAATGCACTACAAATGGAATCGCTATCTGGATTCTTATGTCCTATTACATAAACAGTTTCATTCATTGTCGTCTCTCCAACTCTCTTTATAACCATTTTACGTTATATTTTTTTATTTTTCAATTAGCTACAACAAATTTTGTTACTTTTATGTACTTATTGAATAATATTCACTTGTAGTGTACAATAAATAACGTTTAGATATCATATTTTAATATTTAATGTATACATGAGGTAAACACTATGAACTATAAAACAGGATTAAACGACGGTATTGCGATCGGTTTAGGATATTTTTCCGTATCTTTTACATTTGGTATGATTGCTACAAGCATGAATATTTCACCTCTTGAAGCAGTTGCTTTATCAGCTTGTAATTTAACATCAGCTGGTCAATTTGCCGCTATTTCACTCATCAATAGTAATGCAAGTATACTAGAAGTAATATTAACGACGATTTTAATAAACTTTAGATACATCTTCATGTCAATATCCCTATCACAACACTTACAAGAAAAAATTACCTTACCACAAAAAATGATGTTATCCTTTGGAAATACCGATGAGGTATACGCTTTATCAACAACAAAAAATGAAAAACTATCGTTTCATTATATGATGGGACTAATTACATTACCTTTCATCGGTTGGACTTCTGGTACGTTTTTAGGCGCAACCTTTAACTCCTTATTACCACCAACCATTCAATCAGCATTTGGTATCGCCTTGTATGCCATGTTTATTGCCATTATTATACCAGCAGCTAAAAGCAATAAACCAATTTTTCTTACAATCATCTTAGCAAGTATCTTATCCGTTCTTTTTAAATACATGCCACTACTTAAAACAATATCAAGTGGTTTTAGCATCATCATTATTACTATTATATCCACAAGCATCATTGCGATTCTCTTTCCAATTCAGGAGGTAAATAATGACTAATTATATTTGGTATGTATTAGCTACCGCTATACCGACATATCTACTACGAATGGTACCACTAGTAGCAATCAAGAAAAAAATAACGAATCCTTTTCTACGTAGCTTTCTGTTTTATATGCCCTTTGCCGTCCTAGCAACCATGACATTCCCAGCGATTATCTTTAGTAGCCATCGTATTGAATCAGCTACCATCGCTACTATTGTCGCGATTTACTTTAGCTATAAAGAAAAAAAGCTACTTACCGTCGCTCTTCTCTCTTGTCTTACTGTTTTTATTGTTGAACTATTTTTACACTAAGCCTTCATGGCTTTTTTTAATATGTAAGAATTTCATTACCATCTTCGGTAATAAGAATCATGTGTTCCACTTGAGCAGACATACTATTATCCGCTGTATAAATCGTCCAACCATTGTAGCGATCCATCACAACTTCTTTTTTGCCAACGTTAATCATCGGTTCAATCGTAAATGTCATTCCAGGAACAAGCAACATCCCTTCTCCTTTATTACCATAATGGGCAACAAAAGGATCTTCATGAAATTCAACACCAACGCCATGTCCACCTAATTCACGAACGACAGAATAGCCCATTTTAGTAGCATAAGCACTAATTGCCGCACCAATATCACCAACAAAACCCCAAGGTTTTGCCGCTTCAATACCAAGACGTAAACACTCCTTTGTCACATCCAACAATCGTTGTTTTTCATCGGAAATAGTCCCAATCGCAAACATTCTTGAGGCATCACTATAAAACCCATCAACAATTGTCGATACATCGACATTAACGATATCACCATTTTTTAATTTACGACGTTTGCTTGGAATGCCATGACAAACTTCTTCATTAATTGACGTACAAACATGTTTTGGATAGCCTTGATATTTATATGGGGCACATATTGCCCCATAAGAAGCAGTAACTTCTTTTACTATGACATCAATCTCTTCCGTTGTCATTCCTTCTTTAATCTCTTTACTTACCGCATCCAATACTTTCGTATTAATAATGGCACTTTTTCTAATTTTTTCTAATTGATCTTTTGTCCTAATTAAATCTCTTGAAGGAACACTACATCCTTTTGCTGCATATTCAGCTATCTTTTCATCAATACTTTTATGACATAAATCATACTCTAAACCACTATTACACCAACATTGTCCCATTCTAACCTCCTACAACAATTCAACTTTATCGGCTGAAATATGTTTAAACGATGATTGATAAAAGGCTGTAATACCTTCAACCATCCACTGACAATCCTTTAATCCAGCCGTTTCACACGCTGAATGCATTGCCCATTGTGCTAATCCAATATCTACCGTAGGTATACTCACTAAGCTAGTAGAAAGACTACCAAGGGTGCTGCCACCACGAATATCACTACGATTGGCAAAAAATTGAACTGGAATGTTTAATTTCTTTAAAACACTTAAAAATAATGCTGAAGACCATGCATCACTTGCATAGCTTAAGTTACCACTATATTTAATAACAATACCTTGATTCACCATAACACGATGATTAGCATCGTATTTTTCACTCTTATTCGGTAAATATCCTTGAGCATTATCCGCTGAAACAAGCATACTTTTCGCCATTATTTGATGAAATTCATCGTGAACATTTAACGCTTGACAACATTGTTTGCACGTATCAAGAAGCAAACTACTAGCTGCACCTTGTCTGCTTAAACTGCCAACTTCTTCATTGTCAAAACAACAATACATCGAAATACACTCATCATTAGACGCTTGTAAAAAACCACATAATGTCGTATAAGCACATTGTAAATCATCCAAGTGATACGAAGAAACATACTCACCCCATGTCAATGCTTTTGAAACTGGATATACATATAAATCCGTCGTCATTATCGCATCTACACTACAATTACAATGTTTCGCCAACATTTCCATGTAATTTACACCATCAGTCAATGGAACTAAATCAATTTGTGCATTTATTTCAGTTTTTCCTTGATTTACTTCACGATTAAAATGAATTGGCAAATTCATCATCATCGCAACTGGCTCTTTTATATCCACTAATTTACTACTAATTGTATTGTTTTCCATAATAACAACACGACCAGCAATACTTAAAGGACGATCCATCCATGTGCTATAAATAGCTCCACCATACGGTTCCACATTCATGCATTGATAACCATCTTTCATCATCGAACCTTTAGGTTTCACTTTAAAACTTGGCGCATCACTATGTGATGCCACAATCTTAAACGATAGATTATCAAGGTTTTTCCCAACTTTAAACGCAACTATACTTGATTGATTACGCGTTAAATAATATGATTTTCCTTTTTCTAAGGACCAAGAATTCATTTCACTTAATTCAATAAAACCTTCTTTTTGTAATTTATTTTTAATTTGTGCCACTGCTTGATACGCCGTTGGACTATTATCAAGAAAACTTAACATTTCTTCCATTTTATACACCTGTACTTCCTAAGCCTCCTACTCTTTCCTCTATAACATCATCATCTACTACAATACCATACGGCATAAAAATTCCTTGCATGAAACGATCACCTTTATTCAGCTTCACTGATTTAGAAACCATCATCTTTACAAAAATATGACCTTCATTCATTGAATGATAAAAATCACTATCAATAATACCAACCGTATTTACCAACACTAGTCCATACTTAAAGCCAAGGCCACTGCGAGGATAGCATTGTAATACCCAATCTTCATCAATTTTAACCCTAATTCCAGTAGGTATGGTAATTGTAGTACCTTCTATAAAATCAGCGTCAAACGGTAGTGTAAAGTCATAACCAGCCGAACCTTTGGTTGCTCGACGTGGCAGCTGCAATTCATCATACCAACTTTGAAGCTCTTGTTGAGAACAAGTAACCATTTCCATATCTTTTACAAAGCGAGAAAAAGAAACTTTTTCAAATTTAGCTACCTTCTTCATTACTATCCTCCACCATAAAATCAATATCTTGTCCTAATACGAATCCAATCCACAATGCCATTGCCATTTCTAAAGCGAAAGCACCATGAAATATTTTAGCAAACGGAACTTTTTTCTTTGGATACATTCCTAAATGAAGCAATATTTTAAGAATACGAACTTTATCCAACGATTGTAAAAACTTTAGCACATCAACCATTTGTAAATCAGGAAAACAATCATACGATTCATCCATCGCTTCACTAAATGTTTCTTTAATATGTTCAATGACTTCATCTAAACAATATTCTACATCCATTTCTTTTTTTAATGCGATCATAATGGCGTCAATAATCGCAAAATTTGTTTGTTCACTAGTAAGCATTACTAGATTATTATCACGACACAATCGATTAGTAATGCTATTTTGATCCACTAACAATCTATTTTGACGAAGAAAATGTTCTAATTGTAATAATTTTAAATAATATGCATTAAATAAATCCTTTTTATCTTGAACAAGTTTAAACGTATATTTCATTCCTGATTTTCTACCAAACGTTTTCATTCCATCAAAATAACCAATCTTCATATTTCTATCAATCGATTCTCTAGTAAAATTAAACATATTTCCAACCGGATAAGAAGGATTAATATACGTTATATTGGGACGATTTAAAAAATGAGGATGTTGTGGTGAAGATTCTAATTCCACCGCAATAACTCGTTGTGCGCCTAACTGCAAGGCGAAATTAATCGGGAAATTATCATAATAACCACCATCGATATAGGTTGTTCCATCTGGAAATTCACACAAAGGAAACGCTGGAAAACAAGAAGCTGAAGCCAATAAGTAATGTTCTCCCATCTCATTTCGCATCATTTCCTTAGTAACAAACAACGGATGTAACGAAGGAAAACGAACTGTAACTAAGCCAAAATCAATTGGTGAAGCAAAAAACTTTTCCTCATTATAAAAATCATGCAATATTTTTTTAAAAGGAGTAATATCAGCCCCTTTTTCCTTTACATACGATTTAAAAAAAGAAAGAACTAAGTTGGACTCCTTAATATAATCACCCATACTTAATTTAGCTGGCAATTGCCCTTCAAATACATCATTTAAACCCATGTTCTCCCAAAGAGAAATTAATCGTTCCACATCACCTTGAACCATCAAAGCACCATTTAAAGCACCTACAGAGGTACCAGTAACAATATCAAACGTAATTCCAATTTCATGTAATGCTTTAATTAAACCCGCTTCATACGACCCACGAGCTCCACCACCAGATAATGTTATCGCTGTTTTCATAAGATACTCCTAACTTCCTAATTATACACCACTTACCCATAGTTATTCAATCATCATAAAAAAAGAATATTATAAGACATGGGGTTTGTGTATCGCAGTCCAATATCTTGGGGTGTATAAAAACTTCA
>CAZTII010000056.1:0-12755 GCA_964613305.1 uncultured Erysipelotrichaceae bacterium | reverse complement strand
AAAACACGATGTTGACTGTAGAAATAGATTGTTAATACAATCATTAATGGTAAAATAATGGATACTTGTGACCATTTGCTTCCAGCTAAACTTCCCATTAGCCAAAAGGTAATTGTTTGTATTCCTTGTTTGTTGTTTGAAATAAAGATGATGAAATTACTGAAAGAAGAACATAATGAGTTAAGAGCCATTCCGCTTAATAGTAAGCGAACACTAGAAGTATTACCTTTCTTATTTGCGATTAACATGACCAAATAGGAAATACATAATGCTCCGATAAAGGCGGTAATACCAATAAAATTTGGACCAAAGGATATACCAACGCCTAACATGATGGCTAGAGTTGCACCAAGCATAGCCCCAGAAGATACTCCTAGAATATAAGGGTCAGCAAGTGGATTTTTTACAATGGCTTGCATGACATTTCCTGATACTGCTAGTCCTGTACCAACTGATATGGCTAGTAGAACACGAGGAAAACGTAAAAGCCAAACGATATCGACAACACTGTTTTTAACCATTAAAGGATTGTTGAATAGCTTATAGGAAAAGACGGCAAGGATATCGTTTATTGGAAGATTTACTGAACCAACACGAATACCAAAAGCAATGGAAAACAGCAACAACATACTTAATACAATAACTGGTATTGTGATTGATTTTTGTTTTAGGGACATAGTATTTTCTCTCTAGTTAGTCTAAACTAACTTTTATATAGTATCATGATGATTTCATAATGTAAAGTATTTTGCATAAAGAAAAGGAATATCATTCCTTTTCTATCGTAGTGAGTAATTGTTGTTCTTCTTCCTTTGTTAAATAGCGCCATTGACCTATCTTTAGATTAGTGTCTTTGATGTGCATGATGCGTTTACGATGTAGGGCTGTAACGCGATATCCTAATTCAGAACACATCCGGCGAATTTGACGGTTATAACCTTGAGTCAAAATGATGGAAAAACTTCGTTTATCGTGTTGTACTACACTACATTTTTTTGTAACAACCCGCGTTTTATTAACAGTGTTTGTTATTTCTACACCATTTCTTAAGGTATTGATAAAAGTTGAAGTTAAATCTTGATTGACAGTTACGATGTATTCTTTTTCGTGATTGTTTTCGCTACTTAGTATTTTATTGACGATATCACCATTGCTTGTAAGTAATAGTAATCCTGAGGAATCTTTATCTAAGCGACCCACTTGAAATATTCGTTGAGGATAATTCATGAAATCATCTAAATTTCCTTCGATTTCTTTATCTAAAGTGCATGTAATTCCAATTGGTTTGTTGACAATAATATAAATATGACTGAAGGTTGGTTGTATTAAATTGTTGTCAACTTTAACCAGTTGATTTGGTTTTACTTTAGTTCCCATTGTTGCGATTTCATCATCAATAGTTACTCGTTGTGCTTCAATTAAACGATCGGCTTCGCGTCTTGAACAAAAACCGCTCATTGTTAGGTATTTATTTAAACGAACTTCTTCGCTTATTTGTTGACTGTTTGGTTGTATTATCGTTTCTTTTGTCCATGCTTTTTTCATAAGAATTACCTCTTTTTTAATAGTAACATAAGTTATTCATTTATTTTGACTTTCTTTTAAAATTTCTTGAATTTCTTTATTATGTGTGCTACTATAATGTACTGAATAGATAGAACATATTTATTCCTTGCCAGTAAGCTGGCCAATAGACCATAAGGAGGTGTCGACATGAGAAAATATGAAGTCATGTACATCGTAAATGCATCATTAGATGATGAAAAACGTCAAGAAGTGATTGATTCCATGCATGCTATTATTACTAACGGTGGTAATATTACAAAAGTGGATGAGTGGGGCGTTAAAGAATTTGCGTATAGTATTGATCATATGAACAAAGGTTACTACATGGTAGTAAAATTTGAAGCAAACAATGAAGTTGTTAAAGAGTTTGATCGTTTAATGCGTATCAACCAAAACATTGTTCGTTACATGATCATTAAAGAAGAACAATAAGGAGTGAAATCATGATAAATCGTGTTGTGCTTGTAGGGCGTCTTACAAAAGATATTGAATTAAAGAAGACACAAAGTGGATTATCAGTTGCTACTTTTACAGTGGCTTGTAATCGTCGTGTTGCTCAAGGACAAGAAAGATCTGCTGATTTCATTAATTGTGTAGCTTGGCGGCAGTCAGCTGAATTTATGGCTCAGTATGCTAAAAAAGGTGCTTTAGTTGGTGTCGAAGGTAGAATTTCAACACGAAATTATGATGGTGCTGACGGTAAAAAGGTGTACGTCACTGAGGTAGTTTGTGATAGTTGCCAAATACTTGAATCAAAAGGTGCGTCGGAGAATCGTTCGTCATCGTTTAATCAAACAAACTATACGCCATCATTTACAGCGGATAGTAACGTGGGTGGTTTTGACGATAATCGAGGATTTGATGATTTTACATCTGGAAATACGTTTGATATTTCTAGTGATGATTTACCATTTTAATTGAAAGGAGAATTTTATGGCATTTAAAAAACAAAGAATGGGACGTAAAAAAGTTTGTTATTTTACAAAGAATAACGTAACATCTATCGATTATAAAGATATTGAATTGTTGAAAAAATTTGTTTCAGCAAACGGTAAAATTATTCCAAGACGAGTTACTGGCACACGTGCTAAGTACCAACGTTTATTAGCTACAGCAATTAAACGTGCTCGCCAAATGGCATTATTACCTTACGTTAACGACTAATATGAGCCTCCATCTTAATGATGGAGGTTTTATGAATATAGGAGGCAAGTATGAATCAAGATGTTAGAAGAATTACTGATGGCGCATCGATGTTGGCTCTTGGTGGTTTAATGTTATTTATGAATCGTCAAACCGGTGGATTGATGGAAGCGTATTTTTTATGGTTAATTCCTATTCCTTTTGCTTTTTTTACATCGAAATATGGATTTAAAGAAGGAATATTACCAGTTGTATCGATGATGTTATTATCACTAGTTTTAGGAAGCAGTCAATCGATGTTTTATTTTAGCTCTATGTCGGTATGTGGTTTAGTGTATGGGCATGGTATTCATAAGAAATGGAAGGTGTCGCGGTTATTATTAACGACAATTGTTACTTCGATTGCGGTGAATGTAATTACCACCGTTTTATTGGCAACCTTTTTTGGTTATGATATACTTAAAGAGATGGAATTGGTTAAAACATCACTTCAGCCCTTGCTTGATAGTAATGAAGCGATGAAACAATTGGATTTTGATGCGATGCTTCAAGTGATGATGATTGTTAGTCCATTGTTGATAGGTGTTTTAGAAGGAACGGTTACTCATTTATTTTCTATGTTGATTTTAAAAAAATTAAAGGTAGAAGTTCCTGTGATGCAACCAATCACATCGATTCGTCCGAATAAATGGCTCGCATATAGTAGTTTGTTGCTTATTTTTGTTGGTGCAAGAGTGGTTGCTGAATATAAAGATAATCGATTGTTGTTTCAACTATACGTTCTTGTGAATATTGTTTGTTTTCTGTATTTATGTTTCTTTGGTATGATTGCTATAATAATATGGTCGCATAAAACAAATAATAAAAGAGTGCCGATGTTTGTAGCTATCGGATGTATATTCATTCCGTATTTATTGTATTTTTTAATTATTTTAGGATTTTTATACAGTACAAGTGATTTAAAGAATTACTTGTTAGGAGAGATGAATGGAAGAGATAAACAGGCTTAAAATTCGCTTACTTATATTTATAATCATCCAATTTCTTTTGATGGTCTTTTTGAGTAAGTTGTTAATTAACAACATTGCTTGGATGATTGTTTTTATTGTTAGTGAAATCGCTTGTATTAGTTATAGTACATGGTATCTTACTCATCGTCATAATCGAACGATTCTTGGTTTGTCGGAAGTATTAGGAACCGATTTTAAAGATGTTTTATTGTTTGGTGAATGTGCGATGTTAACGTATGATGATGAATACGTTATTACGTGGATGAGTGATTTGCTTGTTAATCGTGGGTTAGATCGGATTGGTCAAAAATTATTACAATGGTTGCCTGAATGCGATGAACTAATATCGGGAAAAAGTGATCGTGTTGATGTGGTGATTGATGATAGCACGTATTGTGTTAGTCGTAGTGAAAATTCGCAATCAATATTATTTCATGATATTAGTGAAGTGGAAGCGTATAAAAAACAATATCACGATGATAAAACCGTATTAGGAATGATCAATTTAGATAATTATGATGAAGCAACTCAATATGAAGATGAACAAATTATGTCAAGCATTAATAATTCTATTCGTCAGCCGATTGTGGAGTGGAGTCGTGAGTTTGGTTGTTTGTTGCGTCGTATTAAAAATGATCGATATATTTTAGTGTTAAATGAATTAAGTTTTTCTAAAATGATTGAGAATAAATTTAGTATTTTAAATACCGTTAAAAAAGCATCTACTGAGTTAGGTGTTTCGATTACGTGTTCGATGAGTTTTGCGCGTGGTAGTAACAGTTTCGCTGAGCTTGATGAAGAAGTAATCAATTTGATGGATTTAGCTCAAAGCCGTGGCGGTGATCAAGTTGTGTTTAGAAAAATTGGCGAAGATGTGAAGTACTTTGGTGGAAGTAGTGAAGCCTTAGAAAAACGTAGTCGTGTTCGTGTTCGTATTATGGCAAATACATTAAAAGATTTAATTGTGAAGTCTCATAATGTTATTATTTGTGGTCATAAAGAAATGGATTTTGATTGCATGGGTGCTGCTCTTTGTGTTAGTCGTATCGTTCAAGGTTATCATAAACCGTGTTGTATTATTGCGAAAACTGGTGGAATTGAAGAAAAATTAGAAGGTGCTTTGCTTAAATATAAGAAGGAAATTGCTGAAAACCATATGTTTGTAAGTGAAAACGAAGCAAACAATCAGTTACGTGATGATACCTTAGTTATTATGGTAGATCATCATTCGGTTGCTCAATCTAATGGTGCTAGCGTACTTGATAAAGCGAAGAAGATTGTTATTTTAGACCATCATCGACGTGGTGCTGATTTAAGTGTTAATCCAACACTTGTGTATATTGAAGCAGGTGCTTCTAGTACGTGTGAATTGTTGAGTGAGTTTGTTTCGTATTTATCGAATAACATTGAAATTAACGCTATCGAAGCAACGATTATGTTGACGGGAATTGTCATTGATACAAATCATTTTAAAGTTCGAACTGGTGTTAGAACGTTTGAGGCAGCGGCAATGATTAAGACATGGGGTGGCGATCCGGCTGAAGTTGATGAGTATTTACGCGATACATATGATGAATTTGAGTTAAAATCACTTATTATGCATGATTGTGAAATGTATGAACAAGGTATTGTTGTGGCGCCGGTGGAAGATAAGGTTGTTACACGTTCCATCATGTCACAAGTCGCAAACAATATTTTAGCGATTCGTAGTGTTGAGGCGGTGTTTGTTATTGCGAAAACGGTTGATAATGAAGTTGCGATTAGTGCTAGAAGTAGTGGTAAAATAAATGTGCAAGTCATTATGGAAAAAATGAAGGGTGGCGGTCATCGTAGTGCAGCGGCATTACAGCGTCCAAGTTCTACAAATATCCATGACTTGAAGAATGAATTGTTGCAAGTGGTAAGTGAATACATACAGGAGGTTAAAGAAGATGAAAGTAATATTGCTTAAAGATGTTAAAAAAGTTGGTAAAAAAGATGAATTAATTGAAGTGGCAGATGGTTATGGTAGAAACTTTTTAATTGCTCGTGGTTTAGCTGTTCAAGCAACAGATAAGAGTTTAGAAATACTTGAAAATCAAAAAGAAAATAAGAAATTAGAGGAAAAAGAAAAAGAATTAAAAGCGTTAGAGCTTAAAGAAGTATTGAAAGAAAAAGTATTTACTTTTACGGTTAAAAGCGGTAAAGACGGTAAGGTGTTTGGTTCTGTATCGACAAAACAAATTGAAGCAGAATGTGCTAATCAAGGAATTATTCTTGATAAACGTAAGTTTATTGATACCGATCCAATTACATCTCTTGGTTTTACAACTGTAAAAGTTGAATTGTATAAAAATGTGATTGGTGAAATTCGTTGTCATTTAAAAGTGAAAGAGTAAGGAAGAAGTAATGAGTAAGTCGATGCCATATAGCTTAGAAGCAGAACAATCGCTACTTGGCTCCATGATGGTTTATCCCAACAGTGCTCGTATCGCAATTGAAGCGTCAATAAATGAAAATGATTTTTATTTAGAAGCGCATCGACGTTTATTTGCGTTGATGGCACAGTTGTATGATGAAAAACAACCTATTGATATTATAACGACAATGAATCGTTGTAATGATGTAGGTGTTTTGTCTATGATTGGTGGTTATGACTATTTAATACAGTGTACTGATAAAGCTGTGTCGGCTGCGAGTACTAAAACGCATGCGGATTTGATCAAGGGTAAATCATTTGTTCGTCATATGATTGAAGTATCACAATCAATTGCGGAAGATGGTTTGAGTGGTCAAGTGGATGTGGATGATTATTTAGATGATGCAGAACGTCGTGTTCTTCAAGTTACTCGTGTTCGTCAAACAAGTGAATTTCGTAGTGGTAGTGAAGTATTACAATCTGTATTAGAGAATATTCGTAAAATGGCTGATAATCATTCCTCGATTACTGGTGTAGCGACGGGATTTACTGATTTAGACCGTGTTACTCATGGTTTTCAAAGGAATGACTTAATTATCTTAGCGGCTCGTCCTTCGATGGGAAAGACCGCTTTTGCGCTTAATTTAGCGATGAATATTGCTCAAATTCAACGTGATGAGGCAGTTGCTATTTTTTCATTAGAAATGCCGGCTGAACAATTAATCTCACGTATTTTATCGGCTAAAAGTTTGGTTCAAGGTAGTAATATTCGAACAGGGATGTTAAATTCTAATGAATGGAATCAAATTAATGAAGCGGTGACGGAGTTAAAAAAAGCTAAACTTTTTATTGATGATACTCCTGGTGTTCGAGTGTCGGATATTTTTTCTAAGTGTCGTCAATTAAAGAGTGAGCACGGCTTATCGTGTGTTGTGATTGACTATATTCAGTTAATTACTGGTAGTGGAAAGAATAGAGAAAATCGTCAACAAGAAGTGTCAGAAATTTCTCGAAATTTAAAGGCGTTGGCTCGTGAATTAAAAGTTCCGGTAATCGCTTTATCGCAATTGTCTCGTTCGGTGGAATCAAGAGAAGATAAGCGGCCAATGATGTCAGATTTACGTGAATCTGGAGCGTTGGAACAAGATGCGGATTTAATTATGATGTTGTATCGCCATAATTATTATTTAAAAGCCGAAGAAAAAGAAGAGGCGCGTTTAAAAAATGGTGGATATGAAGTTGTAGAAGTAAATATAGCTAAACATCGTAATGGTGCTGTTCGTAAAGTGGATATTGGCTTTAAGCCTGACATTAATGCGTTTAATACGATTGTTGGTGGATTGAAAGACGACTAAGGAGGTTTCCTATGAAAAAATATGTACCGGTACTATTAGGTGCTTTGTTCAGCATTGTGATTATGTTGGGTTTATCTCATTTTTCATTTTTAGGACAAGATATTCCATTAGATACTAGTGGGCAATTAGGTAAGGCTGTGGTGAATCAACAGATTACAGATATTTTAACGAAGCCTGTCTTAGTGACGAAGGTGTATGATAAAGGTCAATTAATTGGAATGTTAACAAGTGAAAAAAGTGTGTTAACAATGTTAAATCAGGTGTATGAAGAGCATTATAAAAATGATTTTCCTTCTTCACAGCTTAGTTTAGGTCGAGATACGGTGTTGAGTGAAGAACTTAGTTATTATCGATATGAAGATAAAGACCAAGAAATCGCTGCCTATTTGGCGAGTAAAAATGATTTTACGGTGGAAACATATGGTATTGAATTTTCAGACGAAAAAGGTGTTTTTGCGACGATTTATGTTGATGATGTAGCTAAATATCAACGTGCATTAGAAAAATATTTATCGTTCTTTATTGATCCGGCGGCACTTGCTCTTATTAGTAAAAACCAAACGCCTCCGGCATTAAAAAACTATGGTACGCGTGATTTATCGATTACTATTTTGCAAAATGTTTCGATGATAACAACGTACGCAAATCCTAATGAAATTAAAAGAACAGAAGATGAGATTTTAGAATTTTTAAAATATGGTAATAATTTAAATCGTCAATACTATACAATATCATCTTATGAGATGATTGAAGGTGTTGGTTCTAAAGTAGGTTTGTCGGCTCAACAAGTTGTGAATATTAATCACGATGTTTTATCGAGTACTGAGCAAGTATTAGATATTGGAATGAAGTTATGTGTTACGTATTTTACATCGCCATTGGACATTATTGTGACGAAGGAAAATATGAAAAAAGATATTGTGTATCCAGGAGAACCTTTGTATATTACGGATGAAAACATGTTAGTTGGTAGTAGTGAAGTGGAACAAAAACCACTTTATGGTTCAAAAAATGTGTTGGTTGAAGAAACATGGGTGAATGGTGTTCTTGTAAAAGGTAAGGAAATTTCATCGATTGTAACACTTCAGCCTCAACAAGAAATTATTCGTAAAGGAAGTAAAGAAATTCCTGGTGTTGGTACTGGAAATTTCCGATGGCCAGTATTAAACCCAATTATTTCTTGTCGATGGGGTTGTTATCCTGGACATCAAGCGATTGATATTCAAAATAGTTATGATCGCTATGGTGCATTGTATGCTTCTGACCGTGGGACTATCATGGAAGTTGGCTACACTGGTATCAATGGTAATTACGTGATTATTGATCATGGTAATGGTTTTTTAACGTATTATGGCCATATGAATGTTCCGTGCTTTTATGAAGTTGGTACGAAAGTTGATCAAGGTCAAGAAATAGGTCAAATTGGTAAAACGGGTAAAGCGACTGGTCCTCACGTTCATTTCTTTATTGTTGAAAATGGTGAACGTCGTGATCCGTGTCAAGGATTCTTGGAATGCTAGCATGAAGTTTGCGATGCTGTGTAGTGGTTCAAAAGGCAATTGTTTTGTCATTCAAGAAGATGATTGCACCATTGTCATCGATTGTGGATCTACTAAGAAATATTTAACGACGTGTTTTAAACAATTATCGATTGATAGTATTGATGCATTGTTATTGACGCATCAACATAGTGATCATTGCAGTCAATTATCGTTATTTACATGTCCTGTTTATTGTAGTGATGCGATTAAAAATCGTGAAAGTGAAGACTTAGTTGTTTTTAAACCATTTACGATTAAAGGATTAAAAATTACGGCGATTCCATTAAGTCATGATTATCCAAGTACGGTTGGATTTGTCATTGAAGGTAAGAAAGAAAAATGTGTGTATATTACGGATACGGGGTATATTAACACATCGATGTTAAATTTACTTATTGGTGCAGATTATATCGTATTAGAGAGTAATCATGATACCGAATTATTGATGAATACATCACGACCTGACTATTTGAAGGCTCGTATTTATTCCGATTATGGTCATTTAGCGAATGAAGACTGTGCAGCGACATTAGAGTGCATTATTACTGAAAACACGAAAGAAGTGTTTTTAGCGCATTTATCGAGTGAAGCAAACACACCTGAGCAGGCATTGATGGTAAATTGTGATGTGATTGCTACTATAACGAATAAGCGAGATGGTTTAATCGTTGTAGCGTGTCAGCAATTTGAAATTATTCAAGGAGGTAATTGGGATGAGAAAAATTATATGGCTACTCATTATCGTACTTTTTCTGTGGAATAGTTTTTTAATGTTGGAAATGGATTCAATGAAACGTAGTTTAAGTTTAAAGAGTACGCAAACTCCTACTATCGTATCAACAACAGTGCATGGATATTCTACTGATTTGACGAAAATTATTAGTGATAATGATGCGAAAATGGTTGAGGTAAAAATTGTAGGTTCAACTCTTGGTACGGTGAGGGTTAGTGGATATATTTATTGGCAAGAAGCACAAAAGGTATATGTGGGAACAATTGATGTTGGTAGTGATCCAAGCGCAACCATTACGGTGACGTTTGCTAGTGGAGAAAGTTTTCCGGCATCGCTTGTAGCACGAGATAAGGTAACGGATTTATCCCTTCTTGTCATTGAGAGTGATATGCGTTTTGATGGTTTAGTTGTATCAGATAGCGATATTGTGAAAAAAGGGTCGTATGTTGTTGCGATGGGTCATAGTTTAGTGGATGATACGACTAGCTCCGTAAGTTTTGGTGTTATTTCAACGACTCATAAAACGATGAAAGTGGATAGTGATGGTGATGGTACTAGTGATAGCGTGATGATTTCGCTTGCTTCTGATGTAAAGATGACACCAGTGATGAATGGTGGATTGGTGTTTAATGGTAGTGGTGAAGTAGTGGGAATGCTGTCGAGTAGATTATCGAATGATGTTAATTTTATTAGTATCGTACCAATTAATGAAATACGATTAGTTTTTGATTCGATGATTCAAACGGGAGATGTTCATCGTTTAGCGATGGGTCTTATTGTAAGTGATATTCAAGCGATGCCTTTGTACACTAAAGGACAATTAGGATTGCCATTAGATCAAATGAATGGTCTTTATGTTAACGAAGTTTTAGATGGTGGATTAGCTAAATTGTCAGGAATTAATGTTGGAGATATTTTAGTTAAATGGAACAACGAAGACATTATTTCATTTAAAAATTATCGTCAAGCATTGTATAGCGAACTTGGTGAATATCATGTTATGGTACGAAAAGGTGATGCCTATCGTGATGTGATTATTAGTGGAAAACAATGAAATTAATTGCGATTGGTAAAATTAAGGAAGCGGCAATGAAGTCGCTCATCCAAGAATATACAAAACGTGGAAAAGGTGCTTTTAAGGTTGAGATGATTGAAGTGGATGCTGTTGTTTGTAAGGATGAGCAATCATCTACTGAAATTATGAAAGTAATGGATGAAGAAGCTCGTCAATTATTACGGTATATTAAGGAAACGGATGTTGTCGTGTTATTGGATTTACATGGTGTTTCTTATTCTTCAGAGCGACTTGCTTCATTGATTGAGGATACGCATTCGCGTGTTGGTGATCGTTTGGTATTTGTGATTGCTGGTTCTTATGGATGGGGAGAATTGATGGTGGAGCGTAGTAATTATCGTTGGAAGCTATCGGATTGTACCTTTCCTCATCAGTTAGTACGTTTATTAGTGGTTGAACAACTATATCGCGCGAGTAAAATAATTAATCGTGAAAGCTATCACAAATAGTTTTGATATTGATTTAAAATATGTTGAAAAGTTATGAATTATTCGATAAAAACGGATTTATGCTTGTATCTTCAGATTACATGAGTTAAAATTAAACTAGTAAAACAGGAGGAAAAAGTAAATGAAACAAATTTCTGTATTGGTAATTGACCCTGTTGGATTACATGCTCGTCCAGCTACAGTAGCTGTAAATGCAGCAAGTAAATTCAAAAGTGAAGTTAAGGTGGCTTTCAAAGGTCGTACAGTGAACATGAAATCAATTATGGGTGTTATGTCACTTGGAATTCCTACACAGTCTGAAATTGTTATTACTTGTGATGGCGAAGATGAAGAAGTAGCTATTACGACAATTGAAGAAGTACTACGTGCTCAAAAAGTTATTCAATAATAAAAAAACAATAGGTTATTCTATTGTTTTTTTATACCGGTAATTTTAAGTCGTTTGGTTTGATTAATTTTGCTTTTCGCATTGCTTCACTGAAGATTAATGTGATAATAGCTGGTAAAATAAAATGTAATAATAGTATTTTAAGTAACACATCAGGTGTTGCACCCATGGCTTCAATGGTACCAAATTGACCAACGAGTCCACTTGTACCCATTCCAGCCCCATAAGGAAGGTTTTCCATTTTAAAGAGGATAATAGATATTGGGCCTAAAATGGCACTTGCCAAGATGGTTGGTAACCAAATGAGCGGATTTTTTACAATGTTTGGTACTTGAATCATTGAGGTGCCTAACCCTTGGGCAATAAATCCAGACCATTTGTTTTCGCGATAACTCATTGTAGCAAAACCAATCATTTGACAACAACATCCTACAGTTGCTGCTCCTGCGGCTGGTCCACTTAGCTGTAACATAAAACAAAGAGCAGCAGAGCTAATAGGTAATGTTAGGACGATGCCAACGACAACCGATACAATCATTCCCATAATAAATGGTTGTTGTGTTGTTGCCCACATAATAATTTCGCCGAATTGTTGTAATACTAGGGCCATCATCGGACCTATTTTATAGGCGATATAACCGGCTGAGATGAGTGTTGTTATTGGTGTTACTAAAATATCAACTTTAGTTTTTTTAGAGACAAGCATTCCAACAAGATTTCCAATGATTCCTGCTGCCCAAGCACTGATTGGGTCATTGGCGATAAATCCGGCTACTCCTGTTGCGAAAAGAACTAACGGATCACTTTTTAGACCATAACCGACGGCAACAGCAATCATTGGTCCGCTCATGGTTTTACAAGCATCAAATAAGGTTGTGGTTAGAAAAGGTGTAATGGAAGGAATATTGATGAGTAGGCCAATTTGTCGTATAATACTGCCGGCAATTAACGTTGCGAATAGTCCTAAAGCCATGGTTGAAAGAGAATCAACTAAATATTTTTTCAAAATTGCTTTCATGGTTCCTCCTACATATTCTATTTTGAATATGTTGGAATAAGAGTAACACACTCTTTCTTGTATTTCAATTATTTAAAAT
>CAZTII010000055.1:0-12892 GCA_964613305.1 uncultured Erysipelotrichaceae bacterium | reverse complement strand
TCTTTTGTATTGATGTTTACTAGAAAGTAGGAAAATTGGATTAAATGTGATAAAATGATAGGTATAGTGCGGAGGTTTATATGAGCGTAGCAATGTTGTTAGAAAGTTTTCATCAAGGGCATAGTATTTCAGCATATCGTCTTTTCGGTGCTCATCTTGGATTTGATGGTGATAAAGAAGGGGTACTGTTTAGAGTATATGCTCCACATGCCAAAGAAGTTTATGTTATGGGGTCGTTTAATAATTGGGACCCACGTCAGTATTGCATGAATCGTATTACTCAAGAAGGGGTTCATGAGTTATTCATTGAGGGTGTTAAGGAAAATGATCACTATAAGTATCATATTGTTGACCATAGTGGAGCAACGTATGATAAAAGCGATCCATATGCTTTTTATAGTGAACTTCGTCCACAAACGGCTTCTGTTGTTGCCTCAATTAAACATACGTGGACGGATGAGAAATGGATGGCTAAGCGTACTAAAAACTTTGATCGACCGGTAAATATTTATGAAGTGTATGCCGGCGGATGGAAACATCAAGAAGATGGTTCTATCTATACGTATGCTGATTTAGAAAAGGAATTGATTCCTTACGTTAAAGAAAATGGATTTACTCATATTGAGTTTATGCCTCTTAATGAATATCCTTTTGATGGCTCATGGGGATATCAAGCGAGTGGATATTATTCTGTAACTTCTCGTTATGGTACACCAAAGGAATTTGCTTCTTTAATCAATGCAGCGCATAATGCAGGGATTGGCGTTATTATGGATATGGTTCCAGTGCATTTTGTAAAAGATTCCCATGGATTACGTTTATTTGATGGGAAACCATTGTATGAATATCCAAAAGAAGAAGATGCGAATAGTCAGTGGGGAACGTGTAATTTTGATTTATGGAAAGAAGAAGTTAGATCGTTTTTAATGAGTGGTGCTAGTTTTTGGTGTGATATTTACCATATTGATGGCATTCGTATTGATGCCGTATCAAACATCATTTATTGGCAAGGAAATAAGAGCCGTGGCACAAATGAAGGTGCAATCGCCTTTATCCGTCGTATGAATTACAATTTAAGTAAAGAATATCCTGGTTTAATGATGATTGCGGAAGATAGTAGTGATTTTCCTAAAGTTACCGCAGTAACGATTGATGGTGGTTTAGGATTTGATTATAAATGGGATTTGGGTTGGATGAATGATACGTTGAAATATTATAGTCGAGATGCTATTTATCGTCCATTTCATCACCATGATTTAACGTTTTCGATGGCTTATTTTTATTCGGAAAAATTTGTTTTACCACTTTCTCATGATGAAGTGGTTCATGGTAAAAAGACAATTGTGGACCGTATGTGGGGAACATATGAACAAAAATTTGCGCAAGCGCGTAATTTATATGTGTATATGATGACGCATCCTGGTAAGAAACTTCATTTTATGGGGAATGAACATGGTTGTTTTAGAGAATTTGATGAAAAGAAAGAATTAGATTGGTTTATTTTAAAGTATCCGGTACATGATTCATTTACTCGTTTCTTTAAAGACTTAAATATGATATATTTGAATAGTAAAAGTCTATTTGAAAAGGATTTTGATTATGATAATTTCAAATGGATTGATGCGGATAACGCATCACAATGTATCTACTCTTATTATCGCCAAGATGACGAAAAAGTGTTGGTGGTAGTGTTAAATATGACGCCTACTTCGTACGAAGAGTTTGCGATTGGTGTTCCGTATGCAGGTAAGTATACGGAAAAGTTGAATTCAGAAAAAGATATTTATTCTGGATGCAATATGTGTAATTATAAACCGCTTATGACCACCAACGTTGAAAAGCATGGTTTTGAAAACACATTAACGATTAGAGTTGCGCCTTTTGCAGGAATCATCTTTGAGATGGAGAAGAAGAGTAGCAAAAAGAAGAAAGATAAATGAGGAGATTATGTTTAAAAATAAGGATGAATTTAAAAGTGAATTTTCACAACGTATGGCCAAAATGTATGGCCGTTCAGTAGAACAATCACATATCACAGAAAAATACATGGCTTTAGGGGAAATGGTACGTGAGTATGCGAGTCTTAACTGGAAAGCATCAAAAGAAATTGTTGCGAAAAATCAAGAAAAACAAATGGTTTATTTTTCAATGGAGTTTTTAATTGGACGTTTATTGACAAATAACCTGATGAACTTAGGCATTTATAACATCGTTAAAGATGGCTTAAGTGATTATAACATCGATATTAATGAACTTGAAAACATGGAATCGGATGCGGGACTTGGAAATGGTGGACTAGGTCGTTTAGCAGCTTGTTTCCTTGATTCACTTGCTTCATTACAACTTCCAGGAAACGGTAACTGTATTCGTTATCAATATGGATTGTTTAAACAACAAATCGATAGTGATGGCAATCAAGTAGAAGTTCCTGATCAATGGTTAACATTAGGGAATATTTGGGAAGTTAGAAAGCCTAAACATTCAGTGGATGTTAAATTTTGGGGTCGTGTAGAAGTTAAACGTGATGAAACTGGAAAGTTTCGTTTCCATCATGCGGATGCGGAATATGTTCGTGCGGTTCCTTATGATATGCCAGTCATTGGTAACGGAACGAAAGAGACAAATACTCTTCGTTTATGGTCAGCTGAAGCAAGTGATAAAATTCCTGCGAATAAAGATTTTAGAAAATACTTATCAGAACTTCAAGAAATTTGTTTAAACGTATATCCTGATGATTCAACAACGGAAGGAAAATACTTACGTTTAAAACAACAATATTTCTTTGTATGCGCTGGTGTTAATGGTATTGTACGTGCTCACTTAAGAACGTATCCAACACTAGATAATTTAGCAGATAAAATCGCGATTCAATTGAATGATACTCACCCTGTTTTAGCAATCCCTGAATTAATGCGTATTTTAATGGATGAATACAATTATGATTGGGAAAAAGCGTGGGATATTACTACATCAGTAATGGCTTATACAAACCATACTATTTTATCAGAAGCTCTTGAAAAATGGCCAGTTGAGTTTGTTAAACAATTATTACCACGTATTTACATGATTATTGAAGAAATCAATAGTCGTTTCCAATCGAAGATGTTACAACAATACCCAGATAATGCTGATCGTGCATATCGCGTTTCTGTTATTAAAGACAATCAAGTTCATATGGCTAATTTAGCAGTAATTGGTAGTCATAGTGTAAATGGTGTTGCGGCTATTCATAGTGAAATTATTAGAACAGATTTATTTAAAGATTTTGCGGCTATTTACCCAGAACGTTTTAATAATAAAACAAATGGTATTACTCAACGTCGTTGGTTATTGTATTCAAATCCTCAATTGACATCATTACTTAAAGAGACAATTGGTGATGAGTTTATGCATGATTTCGATAAGATTGAAGAATTGATGAATCATATCGATAATCCTGAACTTCAAAATAAATTCTTGGCATTTAAACATGAGCGTAAAGAAATTTTAGCGAAACATATTTTAGAGAAGACTGGAATTGAAATTGATAGTAATAGTATTATCGATACTCAAGCGAAACGTCTTCATGCGTATAAACGTCAATTATTGAATGTATTACATATTATATACTTGTATCAACGCATTAAATCAGATCCAAGTTTTACAATGCATCCACAAACATTTGTGTTTGCGGCAAAAGCGGCACCAGCATATGTGTTTGCGAAAAAAGTTATTAAATTGATCAATAAGATGAGTTCAATTATTAACAATGATCCAGATGTTAAGGGAATGATTAAAGTTGTGTTTATTCCTAATCATAGTGTTTCTTTAGCTGAAATATTAATGAATGGTTCTGATGTTTCTGAACAAATTTCAACAGCTGGTAAAGAAGCAAGCGGTACTGGAAACATGAAGTTTATGATGAACGGTGCGATTACACTTGGAACGCTTGATGGCGCGAATGTGGAAATCGATGAACTTGTTGGTAGAGACCACGATGTAATCTTTGGTTTAACAGTAGATGAAGTAAAAGCTCTTCGTCCTCACTATAAATCATGGGATTACTATGAGAGAGATTCTCGTATTTCACGTGTCATTGATTCTTTAATTGATGGAACTTGGTCAAGCAATAAAGATGACTTTAAAGTTATTTATGATGATTTATTATACCGTAATGATGAATACTTATTGTTAGCTGATTTTGATAGCTACGTAAAAGGTCAAGAAGAAATTCAACGTCGTTACGCTGATAAGAGTAATTGGGCTAAATCTTGTTTAGTGAATATTGCAAAATCAGCATTCTTCTCATCAGATCGTACGATTAAACAATACGCTAGTGAAATTTGGGGTATTTCTCCAGTAGTAGTAGATTAAGGGCATATGCCCTTTTTTATTTATTATACTTTAAATTATTATACTTTGTAGTATAATAATTATGTTGAAAAGGAGGTGTAATTGATGAAAAAATTTGTAGATAGAATTTCTGAATTAAAAACTTTGGAAGATGAATATCATCATTCTAACGCTAATTTTATCGTGATTTATGGAAGGCGAAGAGTTGGTAAAACGGAACTTATAACTACTTTTTTAAAAAAACATGATTATGGTTTGTATTTTCTAGCAACAGAAGAGTCTGAGCAACAAAATAGAAATGTTTTTAGGGATATGGTTGCAGATTTTATTGGCAATGACTTATTGAAAAGTGCTGATGTTGATTGGATTTCAATATTCAATTTAATTGTTGACTATAAACCGAATGAAAAAAAGATTATTGTCATTGATGAATTTCAATACATTGGTAAGTCAAATACAGCATTTCCCTCGATTATTCAGAAAGCTTGGGATACAGTTATGAAAAATGGGAATATTATGTTTATAATTTGTGGTTCCTATATCTCGCTTATGAGATCACAAACTTTAGATTATGGAAGTCCATTGTATGGTCGCAGAACAGCACAAATCAGGTTAAAACAAATTGAATTTAAATTTTATCATGAGTTTTATGACAATATGAGTAATATGGATTTAATTCCCTTTTACGCTATTACAGGTGGTGTACCTAAATATGTGGAAATGATTAGTGGGTATAAGGATGTGTTTAAAGCGATTGAACAAGCGATCTTGAATAAACAGAGTTTTTTGTATGAAGAACCTTATTTTCTTCTTCAAAAAGAAGTTACTGAAATTGGAAGTTATTTTTCATTGATTAAAGCAATTGCATTTGGTAATCATAAACTTTCGGATATAGCCGCTAATATGCAAATTAAATCAACCAATCTTACAAAATATTTGAGTGTGCTTATGGATTTGGATTTAATAGAAAGAGAGGTTCCTATTACTGAGAAAAATCCAGAAAAATCAAGAAGTGGTTTGTATCGCATTACGGATAATTATATGAATTTTTGGTTTAAGTTTGTTTATCCTTATCGTTCATTTTTAGAAAAAGGAGAAATAAATTTCGTTTTGAATAAAATTCAAGAAGGATTTATTCAAAATTATGTTTCGTATATTTATGAAGATGTTGCGCGAGAGAAAATGTGGGAACTCAATATGTCAAATACATGGGGGTTTCATTTTGATAAGTTAGGACGCTATTGGGGAAGTAAGACAGGTGAAGTTGATATTGTGGCGATTGACAGTGTAGAAGATAACTTAATCGTAGGTGAATGTAAATACACGAAGTCTAAAAAAGGATTAGAAGTGTTTCATCGATTACATGAGAAAGGTGAAGTTTTGAAAAAAATGATAGATGCGAAAAATATTGACTATATAATCTTTAGTAGTGGTGGCTTTACTAAAGGATTACTGGACGAAGAGAAGGTAAATCCTAAACTTAAATTAGTGGCTGAGTTGTAATAAGCAAACTGTAGAAAATTGATATAATATTAATTCAAGTAAAAGAGTATTGGTGGCTATAAGGCTGAAGATGATGTGGAGCATCCACATGAGTGAGTGAAAGAGAACTGATTGTTTTTGACGCATACATGTAGAAGGTTTATTGCTTTATAGTATAAAAAAAGATATTCTTGCGGAATATCTTTTTAACGTATGTCTTTAATAGTTTGTTCTCCAGTGTATAAAAAATTGTTTTTAATGACGATAATTTCCATATCATCACTCAATCCATCAAAACTAATTAATTTTTTAATGATTTTTTTATTGCTGTCTTTTTGATTAAATACGGCTACACACATGCCTGGTGCTTCATCTGTTTGAAGTGTGTATAGACGTTGTTCTTTGTTGTTTCTTAGTAAAATAGCGAAATTGTCGTGTTTTTCAAGTTCTACACTAAATTCAAAACTATCGCTTGTTGACGTAATGGATAATGTTGAGCTTAATGCACTTTCTAATGGTTCTACTTTTGTTGTTTCATTATATGGTGTATAATGTGTTTCTTTTAAACTTCCAAGTTGTTTCTTTGGTTCTAGGGTTGCCATTTTAATGGTATTCATTGACATTTTTTCGCTACGATAAATATTAGCTAACCATTTAAATTCTAAGATGACATCATTATTTTTAACTTCAGTGACATAAGCGTTATATTCATCTGGTTGTGCTAGAGAACCTGGAATATTATTTACTTTATTATCGGTAAAGGAAATACCACCCGAAGTGACTAAATAATGGTTTTTACCTAGATAATCGACATCACAAATATATGGAGAATAATAACTGCTTCCTCTTTCTTTACCATATTGATACACTTGTGTAATTTCTTTTTTATCCACGTCTACTTTATAAACGACAGCACGTGAATAATTATCGTTGGCGTCAATGGCTCCTTCTTTTGTTTTAGAACGATTAACACCGTTATCAAATATCATGATATGGTCTTTATCAATCCATGTAGCGGCATGTTGCATCCATTGCCATTCAAAGTTTTCGCCGATTGGTTTTAAGAAATATGGTTGCATTTTTTCGCTCCACCCTTTAGGTGAACCGATGATATATAGTAGTTTTTTAGTGTCGTAATCGATGACTGCAACACAATCTTGGTGTCTACCACTTACAGTTAAGGTGTTATTGTCTGGTTGATAATCGACTGAATTGTTGTGGAACCAGTCTTTTTTTGTCCAATCGAGATTTTTTCCATCTTCCATTGTATCGCTTGCATTATCATCCAACTGCATAATTTTAGACAAATCGAATGATTTTACGATTTCGCCAGTATTTTTGTCTACTTCTACAACGACGTCTTCGACAGTTGTTTTATGGAAGTCGTCACTTGCGACTAAATAGTTTCCGTTTGGTAATTCATCAATATCATGGTGATAACCTCCTGGTAGAGATACTTCTTTATCAATATGTCCTAAAAAATCCATTGTGACAAAGCCCGTTGTGTAATATGGTGAAGAAATAATGCGGTTTGTGCCCATTGTAATCATTCCATCACTTAATTGATTGACATCCCATACCATTTTTTCAGTGATGATAAAGCGTAAATCACCGTTAGTATCATATCCACTAACATATCCTTTACTCGCTGGTGTAGTAAAGTAGAGGACATTTTTTTCTTTTGTTTTATTTGTTAATGCTTGTGGAATAGCGGCATCATCCGGTATTTTATCGGCTTGAATAGTAAGCGTTTTTGTTGTTTTTCCACAGTTTATTTTAACGGTTGTTTCTTGATCACTATATAAGCCAATAATTGGTATTAAATGATTTGTCGTCTTTGGATGTTTGGTAATAAGAGAAGTTGCTTCTGTTTTTCCAACGACAGTAATAGTTACTTCTTCCTCTTGTTGCGTAGTAAATTGAATAAGTGCCGATAGTGGAGAAATGCGATATGGATTGACAATAACTACAGGATTATCGATTGTTCCGTTAACACATTTTTCGAGTAATTGTTTTGTTTCGTCATTTTGTTTTTCAATCAATAATTGTTGTTTATTAACCACGATTGGTTTTAAATCAACTGGTGGGGTTACTTCCCTTGGATAGAAAATAAATGCGACGAATAAAATGATGCTTATAAGTAAAGTTATTATTATTTTTTTCATACGAACCTCCTTCTACTATTATACATGATATTGTATTACTTTTCATAAAAAAAAGCGAACATCAATTGTTCGCCTAATCCATCAATAAAGCACCAGTGCTTAACTGATAGTAAATTCCTTTTTCTTTCATCAAACTGTCATGATTACCGCGTTCAATTATTTTTCCTTGATCTAACACCATAATAACATCAGAGTTTTTAATGGTTGATAAGCGGTGAGCAATAACAAATACGGTTCTTCCTTTCATTAGACGATCCATTCCCGTTTGAACAATTTTTTCGGTTCTTGAGTCAATGGAAGATGTTGCCTCATCAAGTATTAATACTGGACAATCAGCTAAAGCGGCACGTGCTATCGATAATAGCTGTCGTTGGCCTTGTGATAGGGATGAACCTGATCCAGTTAAAATTGTGTCGTAACCATCTTCTAAATGCATAATAAACTCGTGGGCATTTGCTAGTTTTGCGGCGTTAATGACATCTTCATCAGTGGCATCGGGTTTTCCATAACGAATGTTGTCTTTAATGGACATCGTGAATAAATTTGTTTCTTGAAGTACAATTCCAAGTGATCGTCTTAAATCATCTTTTTTTATGAGTCGAACATCAATTCCATCATATGTTATGGAACCTTTGTTGATTTCATAGAATCGATTAATCAGGTTGGTAATCGACGTTTTTCCCGCTCCTGTAGCACCGACAAAGGCTAATTTTTGACCTGAATCAGCGTATAAATTAATGTTGTGTAATACATTTCTTTCTTTTGTATAACCAAAGTCAACATCATGGAATATAACATCTCCTTTTAATGGGATAAGTTCAAAATCACCATTTGGACGTGGATGTTTCCATGCCCATATTCCTGTTCTTTGATTAGTTTCTTCTAACTTACCATTATTTTCTTGACATGCGACAAGGGTTACTTGTCCTTCGTCAACTTCTACTTCTTCATCAAGAAGATCAAAGATTCGTTCAGCTCCAGCTAATGCACTAATAACGGCATTTAATTGGTTTGCGACTTGTGCCATCGGCATAACGAATGATTTATTAAGTTGAAGGAATGAAGCTAGGGTACCAATGGATAAGAGGGAAGGGAAACTAATCGATACGATGGCGCCAACGGTTGCGACGACAACGTACGATAAGTTGCCTAAACTAGCCATTACGGGCATTAAGATATTGGCGAATCGATTGGCGTTGTAAGAACTGTCGAATAATTCATCGTTGAGTTGTTTGAATTGGTTGATTGCTCGTTGTTCATAAGTGAATGCTTTTACTACTTTAGCACCACTCATCATTTCTTCGATATAACCATTTTCTTTACCTAAATTTTGTTGTTGTTTGATAAAATATGGTCTACTTTTACTCGAGATAAAGCGAACGAATTTTTGCATTACCCATACCATGGATAGAGATACAATGGTAAGAGGAATACTTAATACGATCATAGAAATTAATACACCAGTTATCATTAAAATAGCAGATATAAATTGAGGAATACTTTGTGATATTACTTGGCGTAAGGTATCGATATCATTTGTATAAAGCGACATGATATCGCCATGACTGCGTGTATCAAAATAGTTTATTGGTAAGTTTTGCATATGGGCAAACATATCGTTTCTAAGTCGTTCCATTACACCTTGAGTAATAACAACAAGTACTTTTTGATAGATAAATGCGGCTAAAATACCGATTCCATAAAGCATTGCCATTTTTGTTAGAGCGTTAAATAATGGAGCGAAGTCAGGATTAGCTACATTGATTAAAGGAGTAATGTAGCTATCGATTAATGTTTTCATAAATACCGAAGAAGCAACATTGGCAATCGATGTTAGAATAATTCCTATAACCACAACGATGCAATGAATTGGATATGCTTTTGTTACGTAGGTAAATAATCGTTTTAAGGCTTTTTTATTAAGAGGTACAGTTGCGGTTGCGCGAGGTCCCATCATTCTAGTCATTATTGCTCACCTCATTTCGTTGGCTTTGGGCAACTTCTTGATAAATTGTACAACGAGTTAATAATTCGTCATTTGTCCCGATATCAACAATTTTTCCATTGTCTAAGACAACGATGCGATCTGCTTCTTCAATGGATGAAATGCGTTGTCCGATGATTATTTTTGTAATGTCGCTATAGTTGTTTTTAAATGCTTCGCGAATTAATCGATCAGTTGAAGTATCGACAGCGCTAGTTGAATCATCTAAAATTAATATTTTTGGCTGACTTACAAGTGCTCTAGCGATACAAAGACGTTGTTTTTGGCCACCGGATAAGTTAACTCCGCCTGCTTCGATGTATGTGTTATAGCCATCAGGAAATTGATCGATGAATTCACTAGCTTGCGCATCTTGACATGCTTTTTCCATTTCTTCCATCGTTGCATCTTCTTTTCCCCAACGTAAGTTTTCAATGATTGTTCCTGAGAATAACTCGTTTTTTTGTAACACCATCGCTACTTGTTGGCGTAAGGTATTTAAATCATATTCTTTGACATTAACACCACCAACGAGTACTTCACCGCTATTAACATCATAGAATCGTCCTAATAATTGAACTAATGTTGATTTAGAACTTCCAGTTCCGCCTAAAATACCAATTGTTTCACCACTTTTAATCGATAGGTTGATGTTTCTTAATACTTCTTTATCGTATCCTGTATGATAGCCAAAGCTGACATTTTTATAGTCGATGGAACCATCTTTTATTGTTGTGATGGCATTTTCAGGATTAGTAATTGTTGGTTCATCATTTAATAAATCCGCAATACGTTTAGCGCTTGCTAAACTCATGGATACCATTACGAAGACCATTGCCATCATCATTAGACTCATTAAAATATTCATGGTATAGGCGAACATACTCATTAATTGACCAGTAGTTAATTCATTTACAACAATCATTTTACCGCCAAACCATGATAATGCGATAATACATGCGTACATGGTTAAATTCATTAATGGCATATTTAGAACAATGATGTTTTCTACTTTTATAAACATTTTGGCTAATACATTCGTATCGATTTTAAATTTTTTCTTTTCTTCTTCTTCTTTTACGAATGCTTTTACAACACGGATGTTACTAATGTTTTCTTGAACACCTGCGTTTAATACATCGTAGCGTTGAAATACTTTTTTAAATAATGGAGATGCGATCGCAATAATTCCACCTAAAGCAAACACAAGAAAGATAAGTGCAACTAAGAAGATATTTGCTAGTTTACCGTTGATGCTGTAAGTCATAAACATAGCGACAACAAGTGTAATTGGGGAACGTACCAACATTCTTAGCATCATTAAGTAAGAGTTTTGTACGTTTGTTGTATCACTCATCATTCTTGTGATAAGTGATGAAGTTTCATAGTGGTCAATGTTTTGAAATGAGAAGCTTTGAATTTTTTCAAACATTGCTTGACGTAGGTTTTTGGCTAATCCAGCTGATGCTTTAGCACCATTAAATCCGGATAAAACACCAAACCATGTGGAGATTAGGGCGATTACAATCATTAATAACCCGTATAATAATACATTTTTAATGTTTCCTTTACTAATTCCTTGGTCGATAATAAAGGACATTAAAAATGGTAATGACATATCTAGAAAAACTTCACATATGACAAACATTGGTGTTAATAAGGAAGCCTTTTTATATTCTTTGACATGGCTTAATATTGTTTTTATCATGACATCCATCCTTTCCTTTTAGATTGTGTAATATTCTGAGTAATTGTTGATGAAATTGTGTTTTTTCATCATTTGTAAAACCATCAAACATAATTTTTTCGATTTCAGTTGTTTTTTCTTTTAAGGTATTTTTTACTGTATAAGCTTTTTCTAATACGATAATTTCTTTATAACGATTATCTGTTTTAGATACTTGAAATTCAATGTAACCTTTTTCTTGAAGTCTTTTTAAAAGTCCACTGACAGTGGCCTTTGATAATTGAAATTTTTGTTGTAAATCAATTGGATAAATTGTTCTATCGTTATGAAATATCATATACATTAAAAGTTGAATCTGTGAAGATGTTAAGTCAGTAAGTTCTCCTTCGATCATCCATCGTCGATCAAACTGATTACTACAAATGCGTAATAGTTGACTCGATTTAATATCTTTGTGCATAGTCCCTCCAATCGTTCATTAGCTAACAGTTAGCTTACTAACTATATTATTGTATTTATTGATGAATGTCAATGGTTAATTTTTAACGTTAATAATAATCTATAAGTTGGAAACGATTAATTTTGCGTGATATATTAAATAAGGTGAAAATAGTGGTTATAATGTATCGTACCACAAATAAAATAATGATATAATTGTAACGGTTTATGACTGTAGGAGGTAGTATGCAAACAAAAAAAATAGTATCAATTGCGCTTATTGCCTCAATTTATACGGTACTATCAATAGCGTTGGCACCATTTTCATTTGGTAGTGTTCAAGTTAGAATAGCGGAAGGATTGGTGTTGCTTCCTTTGTTGTATCCGCCATCAGTATATGGGGTTACTCTTGGTTGTTTTTTAACCAATTTAATTGGTTCGATGATGGGAGTAAATATTCTTGGAGCGATGGATATTATCGTAGGAACGTTTGCGACTTTTTTAGCCGCGATACTCACATTAAAATGGCGCGATAAAACATTTCTTAAAGTTCCACTATTATCTATTATGTCGCCGATTGTTATCAATGGTATAGTGATTGGTCTTGAATTAGCGATTGTATTAATGAGCCAACAGTTTTATTTAAATTGGATCCTTCAAGGGACATATGTAGCCTTAGGTGAATTGATTAGTTGTGTTTCTGGTTATTTTTTAGTAATTTATTTGAAAAAAATAAATTTTTTTGACTCGTTGTAACTATATTTGAATAGTAATTGTTTTAGTTTTTTTGATATAGTGTATAAT
>CAZTII010000054.1:0-13340 GCA_964613305.1 uncultured Erysipelotrichaceae bacterium | reverse complement strand
CGTGGTGGTGCTGAAAATGATGATATTTTCTTCCAAGGAAGAGAAGCTCAAAATGAACACTATAACGCTGTAGTTGACGTAGTTGCGAAATACATGAAAGCAATTAGTGAACATACAGGTCGTGACTATGCTCCATTTACTTACTATGGTGCAGCTGATGCAACACGTGTTATCGTTGCAATGGGTTCAGTTACTGAAGCAATTAAAGAAACTGTTGATGCAATGAATGCTAATGGTGAAAAAGTTGGTTTAATTAAAGTTCATCTATACCGTCCATTCTCAGTAGATCATTTATTAGCTGTATTACCAGCGAGTGTACAAAAAATTGCTGTTTTAGACCGTTCTAAAGAAATGGGTGCTCGTGAACCATTGTACTTAGATATTTTATATGCTTTACGTAATCGTAAAGATATCGTTATTACTGGTGGTCGTTATGGTATGGGTTCTAAAGATACCAATCCTTCTCATATCAAAGCAGTATATGATGATTTAGCTACTGCTACACCAAAAGAAGAGTTTACAATTGGTATTGAAGATGATGTAACTAATTTATCACTTACACCAAGCGATATTGATTGCAAACCTGATTATACTTCTTGTTTATTCTATGGTTTAGGTTCTGATGGTACTGTATCAGCTAATAAGAGTACAATTAAAATTATCGGTGATAATACGGATCAATATGCTCAAGCGTATTTTGCGTATGACTCTAAAAAAGCTGGTGGTGTAACTCGTTCTCACTTACGTTTTGGACCTTCTCCAATCCGTTCTACTTACTATGTAGATAATGCTGACTTTATTTCTTGTTCATTAGATGCATATGTATTTAAATATGATATGGTTAGACCACTTAAAAAAGGTGGAACATTCTTGTTGAATACAACATTTAGTCCTGAAGAGATTGAAAAACATTTACCTAACCGTATGTTAGCTAAATTAGCTGAAAAAGAAGCTAAATTCTTTATTATCGATGCGACTAAAATTGCGACTGAAATCGGTATGGGTAGACGTACAAATACTATCTTACAATCAGCTTTCTTCGCATTAAATGAACAAATTATGCCATATGCTAACGCTGTTGATTACATGAAAGGCATGGCTAAGAAATCATACTCTAAAAAGGGTGATGAAATCGTTCAATTAAACTACAAAGCAATCGATGCTGGTAAAGATGGATTAATCGAAATTACTGTTAAACCTGAGTGGAAAGACTTAGATTACAATAAGAATCGTGAAGTTTCTGATGATGTTTACTTTGATGAACACGTTGCAGAAATCAATGCATTACGTGGGTATGATCTTCCAGTTAGTGCCTTTACTAAACATAACTTATTGGATGGTTCAATCCGTAATAACGTTTCATTAAAAGAAAAGAGAACAATCGCAGTTGCAGTTCCTGAGTGGGATAGTGCTAACTGTATCCAATGTGGATTCTGTAGCTATGTTTGTCCTCATGGAACAATTCGTCCATTTATCTTAACGGATGAAGAAGTTAATGAAGCACCAATGCCATTTAAAACAATTCCAGTAATGGGTAAAGGAACTGAAGGATTGAAATATCGTATCCAAGTTTCTCCTGCAAACTGTGTTGGTTGTGGTTTATGTGTTACTGAGTGTCCAGGTAAAGCAGGTAATAAAGCACTTAAGATGGTTGATGTTAATGTTAAATTACCAGAAGAAGTATTATCTGATTACTTATTTAATGAAGTTGAATACAAGACAGAATTCTTCTCAACTTCTACTGTTAAAGGTTCTCAATTCTTACGTCCTTACTTTGAAGTTTCTGGTGCATGTCCAGGATGTGGTGAAACACCATATTACAAACTTGTTTCTCAATTGTATGGTCGTGATATGTTAGTTGCCAATGCGACAGGTTGTTCAATGATTTACTGTTCTTCAACTCCATCAAGTCCATTTGTTACTGACAAAAATGGTGAAGGTGTTGCTTGGGCTAATAGTTTATTCGAAGACAATGCTGAGTATGGATTTGGTATGGCTGTTGCTCAAAATGTGAAAGAAGCTCGTATTCTTGATATCATGGAAGCAAACATGGATAGCGTTGAAGAAGGTTTACAAGAAGCATTTAAAGCATATATTGCGGCAAATGGTGATCGTGAAGCTCAACGTGCAGTAAAAAATGCAATTATTGAAGGTGCTAAAGCTTCAAGCAATCCAAACGTTAAAGAACTTGTAGATAATGCTCGTGATTTAGTTGGAAAATCTGTTTGGATCGTTGGTGGCGATGGTTGGGCATATGACATCGGATACGGTGGACTTGACCACGTATTAGCAAACGATTTAGATGTTAATGTTCTTGTATTAGATACTGAAGTTTACTCTAATACAGGTGGACAATCTTCTAAATCAAGTCAAGCAGCTTCAATTGCTAAGTTTGCGGCAGGTGGAAAACCAACTGCTAAGAAAGACTTAGGACAAATCGCTATGGCATATGGTCATGTATACGTTGCTCAAATCGCAATGGGTGCTGATAAAAACCAAACGTTAAAAGCGATTCAAGAAGCTGAAAGCTATAAAGGACCATCATTAATTATCGCTTACTCTCCATGTATGGAACATGGAATTAAGGGTGGTTTAGCAAATCATCAAAAGACCCAAAAAGCAGCTGTTGATTGTGGATACTTATCACTATATCGCTTTGACCCTCGTAAAGAATTTCCACTTACAATTGACTCTAAAGAGCCTAAGTGGGAATTATTCCAAGATTTCTTAATGAGTGAAAATAGATACAATCAATTATCTAAGTTAAGAGGAAACGAAGCAGCAAATGAATTGTTTGAAAAAACAAAATCTGATGCTCAAAAACGTTACGCAAATCTTTTGAAACGCAAAGAAAATTAACACACAAAGCGGATGAAAATCCGCTTTTTTATGTGAAATACATCAGATTGCTTTTTATTTAAGGTGTTCAGTGATAAAATAACTTCGAGGTGAAAAGATATGAATGAAAATAGAATTGATTTTACAACAGAAAAATTTGATCGAATCGTCATGTTTTATAAAAGTGAAGGAGAAATATATTTAGGACATTCTTTTATTTATAGAGGTAGAGATGGATCTAAATATTTATTGTTTCTTTACAAAGAACCACTACCGATGAATGATGTTTTAGATGGATGGAATTATCTTGATGAAAATTCAGTGAAGATTACGATTGTTCCTGAAAATACGCATGAAATGGCAATTAATGATTTCTTATTTGCTCATGGTGGAAAAGTGGTGAAACAATCATTTGAAACGGTTGATGATTTTTCCATTATGAATGAAATGATGAAAAATCGTGACATGATTGATGATGAAATGATTGGATTTATTATCGTATAAGTATGAAAGTATTATTGTATTTTGAAAGCGAAAAGTTGATTGCTACTTCTGGTATTGGTAGAGCAATGAAACATCAAATGAAAGCATTAGAATTAGCACATGTAGAGTATACAACAAACCCAAGTGATGATTATGATATTCTCCATATCAATACCGTTGGTATGACGAGTCAAACGATGATTTCTTCGGCTAAAAGTCGCGGGAAAAAAGTAATTTATCACGCCCATTCTACTGAAGAAGATTTTAAGAATTCCTTTGTTTTATCGAACCAAGTGGCACCAATTTTTAAAAAAGTATTAATTAGTTTATATAGTCAAGCGGATGCGATTATTACACCAACACCTTATTCAAAAAGTTTAATTGAAAATTATGGTATTGATTTACCAATTTATCCGATATCCAATGGCATTGAATTAAGTAAATATGAGTATGACAAAGAAAAAGTAAAAGCATTTTATAAATACTTTAGTTTAAAAGAAACAGATAAAATTGTTATATCGGTTGGATTGTATTTTGAACGAAAAGGTATTTTGGATTTTATTGAAGTTGCACGTCAACTTCCAAACTATAAATTTATTTGGTTTGGTTATACCAATCCATTCATTATTCCAACGTCGGTTCGTGATGTAGTCTATGATCATCCGGATAATGTGTTCTTTCCAGGTTATATCAAGGGTGGTATTTTGGAAGGAGCATATGCTTCGGCTAATTGCTTCTTTTTCCCGTCATATGAAGAGACGGAAGGAATTGTTGTATTAGAAGCTCTTGCTAGTAAACAACATGTGATTGTGCGTGATATTGGTGTATTTAATCCATGGTTACAAGATAAAGTTCATTGTTATAAAGGAAATAATAATGATGAATTTGTTCAACTCATTGAAGATGTTGTTGAACAACGGTTACCTGATACATCAGAAAATGCTTACTTAGTAGCTGAAGAAAGAAGTTTAATGAATATCGGTTTTCAATTAAAAGAAGTATATGAAAATATCATGAAAATGTGATATTTTCTTTTTGATTATGATACAATATAAAACTGGAGGATGTTATGGAAAAAGAAAAAATTGATTGGGCATATGAAATAAAAGATTTTTTAAAGATGGGAATTGCTAGTGCTTTAGCCATTTTACTGCTCACTAATTTTATTGCTCGACCAGTAAGGGTAAATCAAAGTTCAATGTATCCTACACTGATTGATCAACAATTAGGAATAGTAAATGTATTAGCACTAAAGACTGAAGGAATTCAGCGTTTTGATATCGTTATTATAAAGATGCCTAGTGGAGAATATTTAGTTAAAAGAGTTATTGGCTTACCAAATGAAACGATTTCATTTTATAAAGATACACTACGTATTAATGGAATGGACGTAAAAGAACCATTTTTAAATGAAGAGTATAAAAATGAACAAATTACTCTTAGAGGACAATTTACCGATGATATTAAAGAAATCACGTTAGGTGATAATGAACTGTATTGTATTGGTGATAATCGTCCATATTCCAAAGACTCACGTCAATACGGACCATTTACAGTGAATCAAATTGTTGGTAAAGATATGTTTTTATTATATCCAACAAAATACTTTGGAGGAGTGAAATAATGACAATTCAATGGTTTCCTGGTCATATGACGAAAGCTAAAAGGCAGATGCAGGAAGCACTTAAAACAGTGGATATGGTCATTGAAATTCGTGATAGTCGCATTCCTTTAGCTAGTAAAAATCCAATGTTGGATGATATTATTAACAATAAACCGCGCCTTATTTTATTATCTAAAAAAGACAAAAGTGATCCTGAAGAAACGGAAAAATGGATTAAAAAGCTTTCTAATGAAGAAACGCAAGTGATTGCGATTGATTTATTGAAAGATCCAGTAGAACGTATTTTAATTGCTTCATCTAAAGTGTGTTGTAAAAAATGGATTGATCGACAACTTCGCAAAGGAATTCGACCTCGAGCATTACGAGCGATGGTTGTAGGAGTTCCTAATGTTGGTAAATCAACATGCATTAATCGGTTTTCTAAAAAAAGAGTAACGAATGTTGAAAATCGGCCAGGAATTACCCGTCAACTTCAATGGATTAAGTTAAGTGATGACTTGGAATTATTAGATACACCAGGTATTTTATGGCCTAAATTTGATGATCCACAAGTGGGATTATTGTTATCGCTGACTGGTGCGATTAAAGATGATGTTGTTAATTTAGATGAAATTGCACATTTTGCCTATAAATTATTATCAACGAATCATTTAAAACAATTGGATGATTATTTATTGACGGAAGAAAAAGATTGTGAAGTCTTTTTAGAACAATTAGCTATTCGTCAAGGATTTTATTTGAAGGATGCTGTTATTGATCGAAAAAGAGTTGTAGAGTATTTTATCAAGGAAGTTCGTGATAACAAGTTTGGTTGTATCACGTGGCAATTAGCGGATGATTGAGTATGAATTAATTGGTTGGAATGATGATAAGGTTGTTGTTGGTATTGATGAAGCTGGTAGAGGTCCATTAGCGGGACCTTTAGTTGTCGCTTCAGTAGTATTACCATTAAACTATCATCATGATGAAATATACGATAGTAAAGCATTAACGGCAAAAAAACGCGAAAAATTGTTTTTAGAAATTATTGAATCAGCGATTGAAATACAAGTGGATATTATTCATGAAAAAACAATTGACGATAAAAATATTTATCAAGCGACAAAAGAATCAATGATGAACTTAGCTACTAGTTCAGTTGCATCCATTGTTTTATTGGATGCGATGAAAATAGACTCTGATAAACAATGTTTTAGCATTATTAAAGGTGATCAAAAAAGTATGAGTATAGCGGCTGCTAGTATTGTTGCGAAAGTTATTCGTGATGATATTATGCTTCGTTATGACACGTGTTTTCCACTTTATGGTTTTAAAGACCATAAAGGCTATCCAACGAAAAAACATATTGAAGCAATTATGGAATTTGGTATTTTAGAGATTCATCGAAAAACGTATAAACCGATTAGTACAATGAAATAATAGGAATCCTATTATTTTTTTTAATGATACAGTGAGGTGATTTGATGATTTCAAAACAAGTGTTGCAACTGGCACTAGCGTATAACGGTGATTGGAATAAAATAGCACTAGGATTAAAAGAAAATTATTGTTTTCCTTCTTTATCCACGAAGGAATCATATGTAACTATTTTTGATAAAGACTATCCTGAACAATTAAGAAAACTTCGTTATCCACCATGGGTTTTATTTTATCAAGGTGATTTTTCGCTTCTTTCTAAACCTTGTATGACGGTTATAGGTTCTAGAGAACCATCTAGCTATGGTGTTAATGCAACGATTCAACTAGTTAGAACTATTAAAAAAGAGTTTGTCGTTGTGTCTGGTTTAGCTAAGGGTATTGATGGTATTGCGCATCAAGAGGCGCTTGTTGGCGGTAAAACGATTGCGGTTATTGGAAGTGGATTAAACTATGAATATCCATCATCCAATAGTGCACTATATCGAGAAATTAAAAAAAATCATTGTATTATTAGTGAATATCCATGTTACACACCAATTGCTCGACATCAGTTTCCCTGGCGTAATCGCTTGTTGGCGGCGTTATCTGATTGTTGTATTGTGACTAGTGCAGCACTAAAAAGTGGAACGATGTTAACTGTTAATGAATGTTTGTCGCTATCGAAAGAGGTGTATGTTGTTCCTCATCCTATTGGCGAAAAAGATGGTGAAGGGTGTAATCAATTGATTAGCGAAGGTGCAACTATTTTATGTGATTATACAACCTTTTTAGAAAATCATCGTAAAAAGGATTGAAAGTTCATGTTTTTTAGGATACTGTATTAAAAGTAGTGGAATTTAATGAGGTGAATAATATGAAAAATTTAGTAATAGTGGAATCTCCTTCAAAATCGAAGACGATTGAAAAATATTTAGGTAAAGACTATGAAGTAGTATCATCAAAAGGTCATATCCGTGATCTAGCTATTAAGGGCAAGGATGGATTGGGTGTAGATGTTGAGGATGATTTTAAAGCATCGTATGTTGTTAGTAAAGAAAAGAAACTAACAGTAAAAGAACTAAAAGAAAAAGTTAAAAAATCACAGTTTGTTTATCTGGCAACTGACCCGGACCGTGAAGGTGAGGCAATTTCTTGGCATTTAGCGCAAGAACTTAAGTTGGATTGTGATGAAAAAAATCGTGTTGTTTTTAATGAAATTACAAAAGATGCGATTCTAGATGCATTTAAAGAACCAAGAATGATTGATATGGGGTTAGTAAAATCGCAAGAAACTCGACGTATTTTAGACCGTATCATTGGTTTTAAATTATCGAAGTTGTTACAAAATAAAATTAAGAGTAAATCGGCTGGTCGTGTACAATCAGTTGCTTTAAAGATAATTGTTGATCGTGAAAAAGAAATTTTAGCGTTTAATCCAGTTGAATATTGGACTCTTGATGCGAAATTTGAAAGTCAAGGTATTCAATTTGATGCATCACTTGCTAAGATAAATGGTAAAAAAGCTGAGTTAACGAATAGTGATGAAGCAAAACGTGCTTATGAGGCATGTCAAGGTGAATTTGATCTTGTTGAGGTAAAGAAACAAGTTCGTAAAAAAGCGCCTAAATTACCGTTTATTACATCGACACTACAACAAGAAGCGTCGACTAAACTAGGGTTTAGTGCTAAAAAGACGATGATGACTGCACAAAAATTGTATGAAGGTATTACGATTGCTAGTGGTACTGAAGGTCTTATCACGTATATGAGAACGGATAGTACTCGTTTAAGTCCGGTGTTTGTAAAGTCGGCTCATGATTTTATTCAATCGACGTATGGTAAAGAATATGTTGGTTTTTATAAAGTGAAAAATGATGAAAGTAGTCAAGATGCCCATGAAGGAATTCGCCCTACTAAAATTGAAAATACGCCAGAAAGCATTAAAGAATATTTAACATTAGATCAATATAAGTTATATCGTTTTATTTATTATCGAGCGTTGGCTTCTTTAATGGCTAGTGCAAAAAACGATACAGTTTCATTTTCTCTAGAAAGAAATAACCACTTATTTACGGCTAATGGAACTCAATTAACGTTTGATGGTTATTTAAAAGTTTATGCCGATTATGAAACGACAAAAGATGTTTTATTACCATTGTGCAATGAAAATGACAAACTGACACCAATTGAACTACTAAGCAATCAACACTTTACTGAACCACCACTCCGTTTTAGTGAAGCACGTTTGATTAAACAATTAGAAGAAGAGGGTATTGGTCGACCAAGTACGTATTCGATGATTATTGATACAATTCAAGAGCGTGGATATGTGGAGTTGAACAAAAGTAGTGAAGGATCGAAAACAAAAGTATTTTTTCCTACGGAACAAGGAATTCTTACATCAGATAAATTAGATGATTATTTTAATTCCATTATTAATGTTAAATATACGGCGCAAATGGAAACGGAACTAGATGAAATTGCGGAAGGTCAACGTGACAATGTTCTTTCCTTAAGAGAGTTTTACGATAAATTTACTCCTCTTTTAGCGACTGCTTATGAAAAAATGGAGAAGAAAGAGTTAGAAAAAGTTGGTGAACTTTGTCCGCTATGTCAAAGTGAATTAGTGTATCGCGTAGGTCGTTTTGGTAAATTTATATCGTGTAGTAACTTTCCTGAATGTCGATATACGGCTAAATTAAACAATGAAGAGAAAGAAGTTGCTCAACCAAGTGGTCAATTTTGTCCAGAATGCGGTTTAGAATTATTAAAGCGTAAAAGTAGATTTGGAAATTATTTTTTAGGGTGTTCAGGATTTCCTAAATGTAAACATATTGAAAACATTGAAGGTGAGAAAAAACCAACCTTTAGAAAAAAGAAGGCGAAAAAAGAATGAAAAGTGTAAAAGTGATAGGAGCTGGTTTAGCTGGATGTGAAGCTGCTTGGCAGTTAGCAAATCGCAATATTCCAGTTACATTATATGAAATGCGTCCAGTAAAGAAGTCACCAGCTCATCATACGGATGATTTTGCGGAACTTGTATGTTCTAATTCACTTCGAAGTAATGATGTTTATAATGCGGTAGGTTTACTAAAAGAAGAATTGCGACGCATGAATTCGTTGGTTATGGCGGTAGCTGATAAAACAAGAATTCCAGCAGGTAGTGCTTTAGCGGTGGATCGTTTATCATTTTCATCTGAAATTACGAAAATGATTAAATCTCATCCTTTAATTACGGTTGTGCATGAAGAGATTTGTGACATACCAGATGATTATTGCATTATTGCGAGTGGTCCTTTAACGAGTGATTGTTTAGCAAAAGCGATTGCAAAGGAAACAAACAGTGAACATTTTTATTTTTATGATGCTGCTGCACCGATTATAGATGTTGCTAGTATTGATATGAATATTGCGTATTTTAAATCGCGCTATGATAAAGGGGATGCGGATTATTTAAATTGTCCGATGAACAAAGAAGAATTTAATACCTTTTATCATGAACTTATTCAAGCTGAATGCGCACCGATAAAAGAATTTGAAAAAGAAATTTATTTTGAAGGATGTATGCCTTTTGAAGTAATGGCGAAACGTGGTCCTAAAACATTGTTGTTTGGTCCGATGAAGCCAGTTGGTTTACATCATAATGGTAATAAACCATATGCTGTTGTACAACTTCGCCGCGATAATGCGATAAGTTCATTGTTTAATATTGTTGGCTTTCAAACACATTTAACATGGGGTGAACAGAAAAGAATTATTCGTTTAATACCTGGACTACAAAATGCCGAAATTGTTCGCTATGGTGTAATGCATCGTAATTCTTTTATTAATGCGCCAACTGTTTTAAAACAGAGTGGTCAATTGATAGCGAATGAAAAATGTTTTATTGCTGGGCAATTATCAGGTGTGGAAGGATATGTAGAAAGTTGTTCCTCAGGTTTATTGGCTGGTATTAACATGGCACGAGTTATAACTGGAAAAGAACCGCTTATTTTATCAAATCAATGCATGATGGGGGCATTATCGTATTATATTAGTCACGGTGATAAGACTAATTTTCAACCGATGAATGCTAATTTTGGTATTGTTCACTACGATGGAACATTACAAAAGCAAGCCAAAAAAGAAGCGATGGTGCAGAAAGCACTAGAGATTATTGATGGAATTAGTAAAACTTGCGACTGAGTTTTTTCAAGTAATTTCACTGAGAGGAAGTCAGTCTAAACATACTTTAGAAGCATATACGCGAGATATTTCTCGCTTTTTATCATTCTGTGCTGAAGAAGGTATCGTTGAAGTTTCGGATGTTGATAAGTTTGTGGTGATGAACTATATGAAAAAATTAAAAGATGGTTCGATTACCTCGACGAAACTGACGAATCGTAGCTTTTCAAGGATGATTTCAGCGATAAAGTCACTATTTAATTATTATAATGAAGTATATGACAGTACCTTTAATCCAACAATTGGAATTAAAGCACCAAAGATTGAAAAAAAACTTCCAGAGTTTTTGACGTATGATCAAATGATGTCTGTTTTAAATGCAGTGGAGGAAGATAATCTTCGTGATCGCAGTATTCTTGAATTGTTTTATGCGTGTGGACTTCGTTTAAATGAAGTAAGTCAACTTAAGATGCAACATATTAATTTTAATGAAAATTATGTGTTAGTACATGGTAAAGGGGATAAAGAGAGAATCGTTCCATTTTATCCTCGTTGTGCTTCTTATTTACGTCGATACATTGAGGAAGAAAGAAAAAGTGATGGTAGTGATAGTGTTTTCTTATCGAATCGCTGTAAACCATTAAGTAATCGAGCAATTCAATTGATTGTTGAAAAATATGGATTGATTGCATGTTTACCGATGCGATTGTATCCGCATATGATTCGTCATACTTTTGCGACTCACTTATTAGATAATGGTGCCGATATTTTGTTTGTATCACTGTTACTAGGTCATCAACGATTAGAAACGACTCAGATTTATACCCATGTGACGATGGAACGATTGAAACAAGTGGTTGAAAAATATCATCCATCGAGCAAATAAAAATTTCTTTCTTGTAAAACTTGAGGATTTGTGATATTCTTTTTAATGGCATCTTATGGATGTACTACACACACAGGGAATTGCTCAACCCGTGCTCAATTGAGTTGTTGAGTTGGAACCTGTGGCGGAAACAAACGGAAAGCGAGGATAAAAAAATGTCTGTTGTTTCAATGAAAAAGTTATTAGAAAATGGTGTACACTTTGGTCACCAAACACGTCGATGGAATCCAAAAATGAAACCGTATATCTACACTGCAAAAAATGGGGTATACATTATTGACTTAGCAAAAACACAAGTAATGCTTGATAAAGCTTACTATGCTATGAAAGACATCACTGATAAAGGTGGTAAGGTTTTATTCGTTGGTACTAAGAAACAAGCTCAAACAGCTGTTCTTGAAGAAGCATTACGTTCAGGTTCATTTTATGTAAATCAACGTTGGTTAGGTGGTATTTTAACAAACTACCGTACAATTCAAAAATCAATCAAACGTTTACTTGAAATCGAAGAAATGGATGCAAGTGGCGCTATCAATGTTTATCCAAAGAAAGAAATCGCGTTATTACGTAAAAAACAAACTCGTCTTGAAAATTTCTTAGGTGGAATTAAAGAGATGAAAAAATTACCTGATGCTATCTTTGTTGTTGATCCAACAGAAGAATACAATGCTGTAGCAGAAGCTAAAAAATTAGGAATTCCAGTATTTGCATTAATTGATACAAATGCTGACCCAGATATTATTGATTACCCAATTCCATCAAATGATGATGCGATTCGTTCAGTGAAATTAATGATTGCTTTAATGGCTGATGCGATTGTTGAATCTAAAGGTGGTGTATTATCAGTTGCTCATCAAGAAGATGCTAGCGTTGCTGATATTACAATGAAAGACGTTATCATTAACGTTGAACAACAAGCAGAAGAAAATGAAAGAAGACGTCGTCAAAGAAATGAAGAACGTCGTCCAAGAGATAATAACCGTCGTCCAGGTGGCGAACGCCGTTATATTCCAAAGAAAGAAGAGTCAGCTGCTCCTAAAGCGGCTGAGGTAGCAGAAACAGCTAAGGAGGTAGCTTAATTATGGCAATTACAGCAAGTCAAGTTAAAGAACTAAGAGAAAAAACTGGAGCAGGGATGCTTGATTGTAAAAAAGCACTTGAAGAAAACAATGGTGACATTGAAAAATCAGTTGACTGGTTACGTCAAAAAGGTATTGCTAAAGCAGCTAAAAAAGCAGATCGTATTGCGGCTGAAGGTTTAGCGAAAGTTGCTGTTGATGGTAATAAAGCATGTATCGTTGAAATTAACTCTGAAACAGACTTTGTTGCTAAAAACGAACAATTCTTAGAATTGCTAAATTCAATTACTAGCGCTATTTTAGCAAGTGATGCTTCAACAGTTGAAGAAGCATCAGCGGTACTAATTGATGGTAAATCAATTGCTGATTGTTTAGTTGATGCAACTGCGACAATTGGTGAGCGTATTACTCTTCGTCGTTTTGCTAAATTAGTAAAAACAGATGCAGAATGTTTCGGTAGTTATACTCACATGGGTGGAAAAATCTGTGCATGTGTTGTGTTAAGTGCTGATAACGGCGAAGTTGCAAAAGATATGGCAATGCAAATTGCTTCTATGAGCCCTAGCTATATTTCTAGAGCACATATGCCATCTGATATTATTGATCGTGAACGTGCTGTTCAAGAAGAAATCTTAAAAGCTGACGAAAGTAGCAAAGGGAAACCAGAAGCTATTTTAACTAAAATGCTTGAAGGACGTATTAGTAAATCATTAGAAGATATGAGCTTAGTGGATCAAGCGTTCTTTAAAGATCCAACTTTAAAAGTTGCTAAAGTATTAAGCAATGCTAAAGTAGAAGTGAAAGAATTCGTTCGCTATGCTGTTGGTGAAGGTATTGAAAAACGCGAAGAAAACTTTGCTGAAGAAGT
>CAZTII010000053.1:0-14015 GCA_964613305.1 uncultured Erysipelotrichaceae bacterium | reverse complement strand
CTGGTGGTGGCGGTGTTGTTGCAGCTGGTGGTGGCGGTGTTGTTGCAGCTGGTGGCTCTGAAGATGTTGTTGGTGGTGGTGCCACTTCTTTTTTCGTGTATACAACTGTCACATCCATGTTACTTGCAGCAACTGTAATCTTAGATGTATTAGCCGTATATCCTGCAACAGTTTTTACCACGATTTCACTACCAACCGCTGCTTCAAATGTTTCTGATGTAATGCTGCCGTCAATATTGTAACGAATAATTACTGTCACTTTGGAAGGAGCAGCAGTCGCTGGAGCAACACATGCATTTGAATTTTTATCATAATTTGTTAAGCCATTAGTATTTCCTGAACAATCACATGCAGGATAAGTTCCTTTAGCTCCACTTGGACAAAACTGTTCTGTACTTTGTCCTTTATGAGTAATAACAGAAGCTGTAATTCCACCAATTTGAGCAGCCGGAGTTCCTACCGCAACATCTTGTCCTACAATTGTCCCCTCTGCTAAGCTAGAATCATAACCTGGCGCTCCAGGAGCTACATAATGAATACCAACTGGGATATTGAATGTTTTAGCCCAACTTGTTAATTTACCAATTGGTCTACCAACATAATTAGCAATCTTATCTGGCACTACTGGTGCTACTTTTACCTCAGAGTATGCTTCGTTACTAATAATCGGAGCTCTAAACTCCCAATGTGCATCCCAAGCCATTGGTTTTGGCGAATTGAATAATGTTTTCAAATTAATATTACGCTCAATCATAGCACGATTATCTTTAAGAGAACCATCATACAAACGATATATATACAATGACATTTGTAATCCTTCATTCCATAAACCACTATCATAACCTGTAACACGACTTCCAATAATATTAAACACTTTTTCTACATGTGCTTTATCATAGAAACGATTCGCTTTTTGCATGGATAGATTGAATAATGAAATTAACTGATCAACAGTAAAGTTCGTTGATACGTTTTTTCCAGCAGCATCTAACATCGCAAGACCTTTATTAACATCACGCAATCTCATGATTTCGCGAAGAATTGCTTGAATAACTTGTTGTTGATTCGCTTGACGTTGGAAATCACCTGCTGCATATTTGTGTCGTTCGCGAGCAAAAGCCAATGCTACTTCACCACTCATCGGCACATTTTCTCCTTTTGGAACAAAAACAGTATAATGTCCACGTTGGCTAGATGAATCTTGTCCCACAAATTCTATTGGGTTATTAATAATAATGCCGCCTAAAGCATCAACCATTGCTACTACGCCCTTAAAATTACTTTCAAAGTAATAGTCAATATCTACACCCATTAATTTTGATACTGTGTCAATTGTACATTGTCTAGAACGAACTCGTGCGTGACCTAATTTATCAGCACCTTGTCCGGCATAACATGCGATTGGAACATAACTGTCACGCGCAAGAGATGTCAAGGTTACATTCATGCTAATAGGATTAAATGATGCTAACATAATTGCATCACTTCTTCCTTCATCGACACCTAATATAAGCACTGTAAACGGTTCTTTTGTCACATCTTTTGATGAACCAGATTCAACTTGTACTTTAACAACCTTTTCAAATGTATGAATTGCTTTTGTATTTTGCAATGTATCTACAATTCCTTCATTGACTTCAAACATACCAATATAATTACTTGGTAGAATTGCACAATCAATCTTGTCATTAAATAAATCCATTAACATTTCCGTATAATCAACATACTCTTTAAATGATGGCATAATGTTTTTTGAAGCGATTTCTTCTTTACCTAAATCACCATTATTAGAACCAACAACCACTCCTACTGTTTTACCGTTAAGTTCTTCTACTTTATTAATGCTAAAATTTTTCTTTTCATCATACACAACAAAACTTGTCTCTATGTTTTCTTTTACTTCTCCAGTAGAAACAATCTTATCAACATTTATATTAACTCTAGAAATTACATAAGTAGTGTATAAACCAAATCCTACATAGACTACCAACATTCCCGATAAAACCATTAATAAATTTTTTCTACGAGTTTTAATAAAGGCTAAAACCATAAAATTTAAGAACAGTAATAATAATAAAACAACGATACTAACAATTAAAAAGATAATTTTACTAAAGTTACTATATCTCGTTAAACTCAAAATGGACCAACCTATTAAAGCGTTCGCAAGTAAAGTCAGTACACAAATCACAATATTAATTGTCGAAGCTTGGCTACGCGAAATTAACTGTTTAGATTTTGTCATATGCTGCTCCTCCTAATCATAGTTATGATAGAACGACACAATTTCTAAACGTCCATCATGATTAATAACTGTAAAATATGCTGTTTTTTGAAAAGCTGATGTATCTAATTTTGTCGGCTTATACGTCCACGTTGCCTCTATATAAAATGCATCATATGTCGTATTGTTAATTGTATATGGCAGAGAATAATTGGCTACTGTAGTAATACTATCTACTTCAATCAGCTCTTCACGTCCTAATTGAGTAATGTATAAATCTAAATCCTTATAAAAATTCCATCGAACTTCTTCAGCAAAGGTAGTAAATTTTGCACCATATAAATATTGAAGTCCACCAACTTCATAACTTCCGTCTTTATTTGTCCAAGTAAAAAACTCCGTAACAAAACATCTAGCTAATGCATCCGCAGCTTTTAATTTATCTTCTTCTTTTAATTCATTTGTTAATTTTTGAAATTCTTCTCGATTGATATCAGTAGGATTATTTCCAATAGTATATAAATCATTTTTCAACGAATTCTTTTCAACTGTCGTATCCACAGTCGATTCTTTGGCAACATTCTTTTTAGTTAACACCAACACAATATTAACTACAAATGCAATGGAAACTACTAAGGATAGGGCTAGAATAGCCATCATCATAACTTTATTCGCTTGTCGTTTGTTTTTTATGTTTGACATATGTACCTCGCTTATTCATATATTTTCTTAATAATATAATTCGGTCTTTTCTTAACTTCCATATACGTTTTTGATAAATATTCACCAATTGCACCAATGGATAATAATTGCAAGCCACCAAGTAATAAAATAATAGTCATCATGCTTGGCCAACCAGCAACCGGATCTGACCAAACCAATGCTCTTACTACAACCACAATCATGGCAATAAACGCTATCAGAGAGAAAAATAAACCAAGAATTGTCGCCAAGTGAAGTGGTGCAACAGTAAAGGCAATAATACCTTCAATAGCATAAAGTAATAATTTCCAAAATGACCAGCTAGTTTCACCGGCCACTCGTTCAACATTAACATACTCTAAATATTCAGTTTTAAATCCTACCCATACAAATATTCCTTTAGAAAATCGATGATATTCTTTTAATGATAAGATCGCATCTACCACGGGTCTAGTCATCATTCGATAATCTCTAGCACCATCAACAATATTAACCTCAGAAAAGTGATTAATTAACTTATAAAATTGACGTGCAAAATACGAGCGAATAGGAGGTTCTCCTTCTCGTGTCGTCCTTCTAGTTCCAACAATATCGATATTTTTTCCTTCAATCGTCGCTATCATTTTAGGCAAGAATTCAGGTGGATCTTGTAAATCAGCATCCATTACCGTTACATAATCACCTTTTGCATACTCTAAACCTGCTAAAAGGCCACCTTCTTTCCCAAAATTTCTACTAAAATCAATCACTCGAACAACATCTTTATGACTATTATACAATTTTTCTAACTCTTCTAAGGTAGAATCCCTAGAACCATCATTTACAAAGATTATTTCATATTTTATATTCATTGTCTTTAATACTTCAACTGTCGCGTTATAAAACAAAGAAACTGTTTCTTTTTCGTTATAGCATGGGACTACAATTGATAATAACTTCATGGTATTCTCCTTTTACGACTATTATACGTTATTTTAACTTAAATTATAACCATCATTCCTTACAAACTTGTCACAAATTACAAGTTATCTCGTTTTAAATGTCTAAATATCCAAGCAAATCCATATATATTCCATGATCGTACCGATCGAAAGTAATAATGCTTAAAGCTTTTAATATCTTTCAAATAATGATTTTTTGTCCAAGAAGGAAACTTTTCTTGTAATAAATTCCATCCTAAATCAATAGTTTCATGTCGATCTTTTTTATCATCAATTAAAGCACTTCTTAAAAAACTATTACCTAAAAAGAATTTTATATGTAAATATTCCAATTCAGATTGATACTTTTCATAAATACCATGTTGATGATACCAATCAGTAATATGCTCAAAAATCGTTATCATATTCTTCACTTGACTGTTATTAGTATGAGTAATGCTTGTACTATGTTGAACATAAGAAACAAATGATTCATCAACAAAAGCAATTTTGTTAACAAACGGAGCAATGCAATATAAGAAATAGGCATCTTCGTAACGGTTTCCTACTGGAAACTGAATATTCAATGAATCAATAAATTTTTTCTTATAAATTTTATTCCATAACGTAGCAAATAAATGAATTAGCATATCCTTTCCAGGAGCATATGGTCCTTCTTTTTCAATTTTAGTATTTTTAGAAGAAACCCATTTAAAATTACTAACTACGATATCAGCATCGCTTTCCATTGCCTTAGCCATCATTTTTTCAAACATATCAGGCGACGTATAATCATCTCCATCTAAAAAACCAATATACTCTCCTGTCGCACGTAAAAGACCGTAGTTTCTTACATCCGCAATTCCACCATTTTTCTTTGTAAATACTTTGATATTTCGATACCTTTGACTATATTCTTCTAAAATAGTTCTACTTCCATCTGTTGAACCATCGTTTACAACAATTATTTCAATATTCTTATACGTTTGATTCACCAAACTATCTAAACACTTACCAATTGTACGTTCACAATTGTACACTGGAACAATAACACTTATTTTTGATGTCATATTCAACCTCTCACTCTATAGTTTACCATAAAAAAATTGCGATGAATAGACTATTGACAACTCCATCCATCACAACCATTTTGCCAAAAAAAGCGACGACTATAATCAATATCGGCTTTATGAAGAAAATCCCAATTCTTATCAAAAAATAAAATACTCAATTCTCCTAGTTGTGCATATTTTGAACCATTCACTTCAATTTCATTGTAGTCTATACTAAATTGATTACCATCTATAATAACTTTAAATGGACCATTCACTGCTTTAAGTTCCTTTTTATTCTCTATAACAGCCATATGACTCACTGATTTTTTATTAAGAAAATCATGATTTATTCCAACTTTCTGTAACATATCATTCTCATAATTACTGATTGTTGATGTGTAAGAACCAGAATATTTAACAACTAAGTTATAATCGTATTTTTGTGCTAACTCTAATAATCGATATATATCAATTTGATGAATTACTAATTCTCTGCTTGTTGTTAAGCGTAAATCACTTAACAATTGTTCCCATTCCATATTTTTAGACAAATCTGTAAGATAACCTTTTTCTTTCAAATACATGGATAAATGACTACTGACAAGTTCTGAACCCCAAATATTACAGTGCCATGTATCACCATGCATCCCTATCGTAAATCCAATATCATCCGCTATTTTAGTATAATCAATGTACTCAATTTTTAATTTATCTGCTAATTTCCAAACCGATGCAAGCGCATTATGATTTTGTTGATCAATATCAAATGGAGCTTTAATCAATACTAGTTTTATATCATTTTCTTTGCATAATGTATTAATTTTCTCAAGCATATCGATATCTTTTTGTTTCAATGTCACCTCTTCTGTAGTTTCCCATTTTAGTAGATGGTGAAAAATATACTCTGTAGGCTTCTCGCTAACATATCCTAATTGTTTATTGAAAGATGGGGTTACAGTTTTTGGTTTTGGTATTTCCATCGTTTTCCAATTATCGTGATTCATTCTTAAATCAAATAGATAATCCCATCGTACCTTTGGATTATCAACTAACATCGATGCCTCAATTTTATTTTTATTAGTCATTTCATTAATAGCACGATAAAACATCCCATCGGCATAACATACAGCTTGTGCTGGCAGCATCGTAAACACATCCAATACAACAACTTTTGGTTTTTGTGTTTCTAGCGCTTGTTTTAAAAACATATATGACATTGCCATCGGCTGACACGGACTTCCCAAGACATACGTATAAGCACCAATTTCTTGATGGATAACCGCTGGATTTATACTATATTGACTATGAGATGAACCTATCGCTAAAATATCAAGAGTATTTTTAGGAAGTGACTTAAAGGAATTCCCATCGTCAGAAGGTTCTAATTTAAAATACGCAGTAAACTTATAACCTAACCCTACAACAATCAACAATAAAAGAATTGTTTTCAATAAAATTTTAATATTGTTTTCCATACACTCTCCTAAAAAGTGACATATACGAAGTCACTTGCATTATAACCGGTCCCATACACACCAAAGATAAACGCTAATGCTATTAAAAGTGTGTAAAAACACCAACGAACTACAAATGGTTGATTTTTTATAAATTTAATCATATTCATTTTATTACGCAATATATCCGTTACTATCGTGATAATTACAATTGTTATTAACCAGTATCCTTCTCTTTGACTCATCTTTAACACGTTTAAGTCAAACTTCATCGGAACGAAAACTTTTGTTAAAAGTGTAAGTGCTTCTTGAAATGATGGCAATCTAAAGAACACCCAAAAAATAGTAACCAAGCTAAAATTAATAACAATTCCAATTATTTTTGTAATAATCGATGGTTTAATAATAGGTTTCATCCCTTTTAATATAATATCTTCAATAATATTTAATACTCCGTGTAAGAACCCCCATAATACGAAGTTAATGGTAGAACCATGCCAGACACCACTACAAAGAAACACAATCATTACATTCATGTATTTTCGAATTACGCCACATCGATTACCACCTAAGGGAATATAAATATATTCTTTAAACCACGATGACAACGAAATATGCCAACGCGACCAAAATTCTTGAATCGTTGACGATAAATACGGAGTTTTAAAGTTCGATTCTAATTGAATACCCATCATTGCACTGATTCCAATCGCAATGTTACTATAACCGTCAAAATCGATATACAATTGAAACGAATATAAAATCATCGCCACAATAAGAAAAGAACCGCTTAGTGTATTATTACTATAAATAGTATTTACTACTGACGATAAATAATCCGCAAACACTAATTTTTGAAACATTCCTAAAAAGCATAAAAGAAAACCATTTTTAGCTTTAACATAATTAAATTTTGGTGTAGTGTTCAATTGTTCAATAAATGGTTTTGCTTTATTAATCGGTCCTGCCAATAATGTCGGAAAAAAGCTTAAATATAATACCGTATCTAAAAAAGAAGGCACAAAATCATCATTTTTTCTTATTTCCATGCAATATCGAATTGCTTTAAATGTATAAAACGATAGTCCAATTGGCATGATAACACTACTCGTTACCAAAGGAATAAATTTAAAAAACATCAAATTTAAAACGAACGGTAACATTGAAATAAAAGCTAACGAAGGAGGTACTTTTTTAATCCACCTAGAACAAAGAAAACTATAAACAATTACTACCAACAACATCAATACATAACTAACCTTGCCAAAACTTGCAACAAAAGCAAGATTAAACAAAAGCCATCCGCTTTTCTTTACAATGCCTCGACTATGTTTAGAAAAAATAAAAACCAACGAAAAAAATAAAATGTAATATATTGACAATGGTTTCATATCAGTTCTCCAGCCAAGGTGATATTACATCACCTTTCACTAAATAAGCCGTTTTAGCAATCATAGCTAAAGGTGTATCCGATAAAGAATCAGAGTAAAACTCATCAATATCACTGCGTTGATACTGTTCGTCATACCGTCGAACTTTTTCATCTCCCCAACAATTTTCTCCATGATAAGTCCCATCCATCATAGATACTGGGGAAGCTAATACTGAACCGATATTTAATCGACGACAAAATGCTTCTACTAAAAAAGAAGGAGATGCCGAAATAACACAATCATCTTCTTTTTGTTGCTTATAATAAAATGGTTTTATATTACACATATGATCATCAACAAATTGTTCAAGATGCTGCTCCATCGAATCAATATACTTAAAACTTGAAAATACATTTTCTTTAAATACTTTTTTAGGAACAAGTCGTAACACATACAAAAATCCATATACTAATTGCCTTGGAACCGACAACCATACCTTAGGTTTTTTCATTAAATTATATTTGATAAAATCAACAGTGCTATCTCCGCGATAAATAGTATCGTCGAAATCATACACGTTCATGCTCTTTCCCCCATTTTTTTTCAAGAAACGATATCATACTCGCAATTACCTTTTGATAACACCACGCCCATCCTAATGTAAATAAAATGACCATAGTTTGTAATAAAATCCCATAATAATTGTAAGGCGGATTAATCGTGACCACTTTTTCGGCGATATAAATAAAAATTTCTTGCCATAAATAAAATTCAAAACTTATTTTTCCAATATTTCCTACTACAGAAACAAAACTATTAAGTTTTATTTTATCTAAATAACTAAAAAATATAGAAATTAGTAAACACATCGGCCAACCAAATAGTAACGTTGGATACCAAAACATTCCATAACCCCATAAGAAATCATCACCTAAACGGAAACTATACTTTAAAATAACTATTCCAATAAAAAACATAAGAACATTGACTATTAATTCTCTGGTTGAAATTTCTCTTTTTTTCATCGAAAAATCACCTAATAAAAAACCTAAAAAGAAAATTGGAATACGTGCAAAGAAAACAATATAATCACCATTCATAAAAAGAAAACTAAATGCAAGTGTAATTAACACGGTGATAATCGTTACAACTACTTCATTTTTTCTAAAAAGAGAATAATATAACGGAGAAACTAAATACAACAAAACAATTATAGTAACAAACCACATTGTTCTTGATCCAGTTAAAAAAATATTCAGCATGCTTAATAACTTTAACGTTGTTGGAATATCATAATGATAAATTCTGGCTAATACTAATGCCGCACCAATAAAACTCGGGATAATACGAATAAACCTTTGATAATAAAAAATCGATAACGGTCTTTTTTTACTTAACGCATATGTCATACCAAAACCTGACAACAACAAAAATATATCAACTCCGCTTTGTCCAGTAAGTTTAATAGCATTGATCCATGGTATAGGAAAATACATTCTCGCATGTAAAATACCAATCCAAAGTGTCGCAATTGCCATTATTTGTGTTCGATATTTACTAATAATTGAATAGTTCATGCAGCCTCCTAGTATTTTTCTTTCCAATAAAAATTTAAAACAACATCTTTATCCAAATGATAATATTCTTTAAAAACTTCCATATGGTAATGGTCCCATTCTTCAATATCACCGGAGTGAATACTATATACTGGCATTCTTACAATCCACGCTTCTTTCACTTCAGGATGATCTTGATAATAAGCAATTTGTTGCATTCTTTCTTTTTGAATCATATTTACCAATTGGTATTTATTAAGTATTGTCCTACCTTTTAAGCCTACCATGATAACCATAAAAGCAATAATTATCTGTCTACTATATTTAATCGTCATTTTATCGACAAAAAATGCCGTTAAACAAATTAACATATAAATAGTGTAGAGACTGCTACGAGAACCAAAAATCGGAGAAATACACATAACTAAGTTTGCAGTTCCACCTACAAGCAACAGAAATAATGCCAACCATTTATCATCATCGCTACAATGAATAACAATAATAACAATTACGGCAATAACGTATAAAATATACAATATGGTTAATGGTATCAATGCCGTTACTTCATTAATTGATGATTTTACTAAAGGTATAATTCCAAGTAATACAACTACAGAAGCAACTAAAGATAATGATTTCTTTGTACTATTCTTACTGCTAAAGCCAACAATGCATAAAGAAAATATCATAATTAACCACTTATTATCCAAGAAAGTTAAACGAATAAACGTTGGCCAATTCACTTGAATTTGTTCAAACAAAGAAAGTTGTGTAAAATCAGCATGTTCGTGCTTTAATCGATAAATCGAACCCGGTGAACTTCTTAAAATTACTATTCCAACCATAGATATCAACAACATCGACATAAACCACTTAACGCATTCTTTTTTACGAAAAAAACTATAAATGACTAATAAAATATTCGCAAACAATAGCGTTGCGGCTGCATTCTCCATACTAATAGGAACAATAATATTCGCTAAAACCATTAAAACCGAAGAAATAGTTGTTTTATTATCATTAAACAACAACTCTTTTGCAAAATAAAAATACAATAACATCCAAAATAACGGTAAAACATATGTTGTTCCCATAATCCAAGTATACGTTTCCATACGAACATAGTCTTTTACCGAAATAACTAAAAATAATATCGTCATTAACACCGCGAAACTATTTTTCTTTGGTTGAATTATTTTATTCATTAAAATAACAATGGCAGTAAATAGTAATGGATTCAACACATTCCACAACCACTTTCTTGGTGCTACTACAAATCCCCATAGTTCACTACATAAACGTCCTGACCATGAAAAATAAAATTCCCATGTTTTTAGTAATGGATTGCCACTCATTCCATTAAGCGCGTAACCCCAATCATCACCAGCTAAAGGTGTTAAATATGTTATGGTTGCAAAAAAACATAAAAATAGTCCTATCAGTGACCACCACAAATAGTTTCTTGTTTTATTATTCATAAAAAATCCTCTCTTGACTTAGTTAATTATACATGATTAACACTTAAAATTCATCATAAAAAGCAAATAGACTAATCTACTTGCTTTTTCGAACTCATCTTAACAATAAATGACATACATACAAAATTTAATGGAATCGTAATTGGAAGTGATACTGCTTTTGCCCATTCTTTTGGTAAAGAAAGCCAATTTACTACAATAAATACTGTTGCCATATTAATTAATAGTCCAGGAACATAGCTGATAGGAAAAGTAAGCGCACTTTTCAAACTAGGTTTTTCATGATACGTAAATTTCATGTTTAGAAAATAAGATAAAATCATTGTAAGAGTATCACCTAACAAACTAGAAAGTGAAGGTTCTATCGACATCTTCACCGCAACTAAATAAATAAGCTGTGCTAATACGGTATTTATACCACCAATAATACCAAATGTTAAAAATTTTTTATTCAACAACTTTTCTTTTATTAATCGAATCATTTTTATCTCCTCAATGGTTATTATTTTATCATGTTCATTGTCATATATCTAGAAAAGAACAGAGGAGTTAGTAAGGATTAGACAAATTATTTAAAATCGCATTAGAAATCATCGTTATATCCGTAACTGTTATTTTTCCATCACCATTGACATCGGCGATTAAATTCAAATATGGAGAGGGTGACAATTGACCTAAAATAACATAACTAACACGCACTATGTCATTCACATTTAATGATTTATCCCCATCAACGTCTCCTATCATCACCGAATTACTTTCTCTTATTAATGGAATTGAACATCTCAATACCATTCCACCTTTTATCGTAACATCTATAACTAATTCATTTACTGCAAGACTTGAACCTGATGAAATCTCTAGTAAAATCACTTTGGGGTCAGTAGATTTATTTTCTAGAGAAGTTACCAACGTCAATCGTTCAATATCAGCTAGCGAAATATTTTTTCCTTTCAATACTATACGATCTTGATTTACTACTAACGTTCTAGTTTTACTACTATTTTCAATATAAGAAATATCATATTGTTTTTCAACTGAATAATTATCAACATTGCATCGTAATGAAAGTATTTCATTTGTACCAAGAGTACACGTCACTTCTTCATCTTTACTTAGAGAACCACTATTGCTTATAGTTAATAAATCTGAATCCGTTTCATAAGAAATAACTTTGCTATTGTTTTTATTGTCAGCTACCACAATAGATAACCCTGTCAGATTCACCAAATCACCTACCTGATAAAAACGTTTTTGTGGATATGTTGAAACTGAAGCAGCTACCTTATTAACCGTCCAACACGCAACAGCGTAACCATTTAGATTTTGAGTAAATCCGGTGGATTGAACAAGCACTTTCACTTGCTTATTAACTAGCGTAGAATTATTAAACACCTTCGGACTAATAATTACTTTATTACCTTTTTTGCTAACAAATTCTGTTGAACAATTCATTTTACTATTACCATCGAATAATTCAATCGTATGTATCGCTGATAACCACTCACTATTATTACTCGACAATTCCAATTGTCCATTATTTCGCTGAACAACGACAACATCAGTAGGCACTGGTTTATCCGGAACCCCACTAACAGTAAAGGTTATAACTTCACTTAGTTTTTCGCTAGAGACGGTAACTGTCGCAGTACCATTTTCCTTTGCTAGTACATTACCATTGTTATCTACTTCCAAAATCGAGGTATTACTACTCTTAAATTTTAAAGAGCCTTCATCGTGATCACTTGGTAAAACAGAAGTAACTATTTGCACTGTACTTCCTTTCAGTACATTGTGACTTGCAACTTCAGCACTTAAAGATGTAATATATTTTTTATCACGATATGTCGCTCTATAAATAGAAACTTTTTTTGGATAAATTTCATTATTATATTGAGTTCTATTCAATTGCCAACCGGTGACAATTTTATCTGCTGGAGCTGTATAATTACTTGGATAAATAGAAACAATTGATTCATTTTGTGAATTGTAATAGTTACGATCGACGATATCATAACTGTTATTTTTAAGTGCTTCAAACCAAACTTCATAAATTGTTGAAAATACATTCCCATATACTTCATCACTTCTATGATCACTTGCTATTCGTTCAGGTGTAATTAAATAATAACGAAGCGATGAGTTTCTCTTTTCAAAGCCAGAAGATTCATTGTAATTATAACGATTATTACTATCCCATGTTACGTCAATATAATGCCACGAACCATTTAAATAAATCGCATTCCACTCATGATTTACAGCTCCGTCACCAGAACCAGCAAAGCCATAAATATTAACAACTGGGATTCCAACCGCTCTAAACATCACACGCAGTAAACGCGCATAACCACTACAAACAGCACGCTTAGTGTTAAATACGGTAACTGGATCAGCCGCAGGAATTAAAACATTTGTTCTTAGCGCTTCATAATCATAGTAAATATTATCGGCAACCCACTGATAAATAATTTTTGCTTTTTCACTTGGTGTAGTTGCTGTTGCACACAATTCCGTCGCCTTTGCATTAATCGCCGCATAGCCATTTTCGTTCAAAACCGAAGAATTTGATGGCAAATCAGCATAATTAACTTTACGAAATACATATCGACTAGATACATCAAAACGATTTGGTTCAAATCGTACTACACCATCAACAATAGTAAATTTAATTGGAACTTCATGATTATAATATGAAGTATCTGTTATGTATTGACGAATATAAATCGTATATAACCCATTTACATTGGGAAGAGGGATAGTTTGATTAACATACGTATCATATGGAACGGTTATTCTTGTAATTTCCGTATTGTCTGGTCTAGTAAAAATATAACCATCTTTTTTCGCATCACCCATTTGTTTAGGTAAAATACCACTTATTCTTATTGCAAGCCCATCAACTTGAAACTTAAATCCATTACTTCCATATGAATATTCAAACAGTTGATCATTACGCGTTAAAGACGCCTCTATCAGCGCTTCATCATCAATACCAAGCGGATTAACCGTTGTATCAATTGGTAGTCCATAAGGCAATACTTTTTCATATGTTTCTTCTTGCTCTGCACGAACACCAATAAAACTCATCGTTGTAACAATGCAGGAAAATGCAATTATCAATTTCAATATTTTTTTAATAATCATATTCAACCATCCTTTACTTTCGTCTATATTTTACTATTCTTCCAACATTATAACAATGATTAATTCAAGCTAATAATCTTGATTCATCCCTTCCATTTCGTTATAATGA
>CAZTII010000052.1:0-14040 GCA_964613305.1 uncultured Erysipelotrichaceae bacterium | reverse complement strand
AACACACCAATTTGTCGTTTTGTGACTTTGTGGAAGCTTCAAAACCCTATTAAATCCAGCGTTTTTACCCCTTGTCACTATTATGACATCCTCCCCACAACAAGGATCATACACCACGCCACTATATGGCTCTATCATTTCTGCTATAAGCTTAACAACGCATGACGGAGTGTAAAACTCACCATCTTCCTTTGTTCCAGAAGCAGCAAAAAGTCTTAAAAAATATTCATACACCCTACCAATTAAATCTTCTTCATGGAAGGTTTTTTCATCAATCTTATTTATATTGTTTATTAAGTCTTTGATTTTAGATTTATCTGCACCGAGTGTTGCAAACTGATTTAAGGATAGAGCGCCTTTTAGAGAAGGATTTATTTCCTCAATATCAGCCATTGCTTGATCTATAATAATTGCTATATCATTCGCTCCTGCATTTTCAACAATATAAGACCACCTTGCTGTATCATTTAAATAATATACAGTCTCTGCATTATAAAAAGAAGGCTTCTCAAGAAACGCAGGAATATCACCATGTTTAGCTATTAACTCTTCTCTTCGCTTTTCAAACTTGTCTCCTGCAAATTTTAAAAATACCAAAGAGATTACAGCATCTCTGTTTTTTTCTGTTGTTCCAACACCTCTAAGGGCAACTCTACAATCCCATAAAACACTTTCTAAAGATACTGAGGATGTTTTTTTATCATTTTTAGCCAATTTAGTCACAAACCTTTCTACATTTATTTATCATCTTCAAACTCAACAATATCATCTAATGTGCATTCCAATGCTTTGCAAATTTTAGCAAGGACTTCCACAGTAACATTTTCATTTTTATTCAGCTTATTAATCGTATATGTACTGACTCCTGCAAGCTTGGCCAGCTCTTTCTTTTTCATATCTTTATCAAGCAGCACATGCCATAACTTTTTATAATTAGCTTTCATAATATCCCTACTTTCTAACGAGCATTCATACTAAACTTTAATTATTATATCATTTTCACCGAACTAAATATAGCGTTCACTCTATTTTTCTTTAAAAAAACAAAAATGAGAATGAGTTAGCTAAATACAAATAGCGTATACATTCTCATTCTGATGGAAATGATAATATAGGAATGTACAAAAGTGATCACTTAAAATGGAACAGTTTCCCTTTTATCACAAAACCCTAATTTTATAGACTTCTTGTCTGAATGGGATGAAATGCGAAAGAAGCACTATAACGAAGAAGTAACTGATGAAGAATTTAGAGATTGGAAACTATCATTTCCAAAGAAATCACAACGATTAAAGTGAAAAAACGCACTAAAAAAAGACCACCTAGCAGAAACTTGAGGTCACAATTTGTGACCTCAAGTTTCTGCTAGGTGGTCTTTTCATATATTTTTATTTAATCCTAAGCCACTTGGGATTATTCCTCTTATTATTCCTTAGAAGTTTTTTACCCAATTTCGTCCCAGTTGGCTTTTTAAAAGCTCTGAAAGCTAGTGTTTAAGCCATTTTTGAGGTTGTTACTGCTACTCCCACTCAATTGTTCCACAAGGTTTTGGTGTTAAATCGTAACATACACGATTAACCATCGCAACTTCGTTTAAAATTCTATTCGTAATCTTATGTAATGTTGCATAATCAATTTCTTCAATGCTTGCACTCATCGCATCAATTGTATTCACAGCTCTTAAGATGATTGGATATTCATAACAACGTTCATTGTTTTTAACACCAACTGATTTAAATTCAGGAATCACGGTAAAGTATTGCCATACTTTACGATCTAAACCACATTTTGCGAACTCTTCACGTAAAATCGCATCAGCTTCACGACATGCTTGTAAACGATCTAATGTAATCGCACCTAATACTCTAACTCCAAGTCCAGGTCCTGGGAATGGTTGACGATATACCATATCATGAGGAAGTCCAAGTTCAACACCACACATACGAACTTCATCTTTAAACAATTGGTACAAAGGTTCCACTAAACTAAATTGTAAATCATCAGGTAAGCCACCAACATTATGATGAGACTTCACTGTTTTATTTGTTTTCGTGCCACTTTCAATAATATCTGGATAAATAGTTCCTTGGGCTAAGAAATCAATTCCTTTTAATTTTCTAGCTTCTTCTTCAAAAACACGAATAAATTCTGAACCAATAATTTTACGTTTTGCTTCAGGTTCACTAACACCAGCTAATTTACCTAGGAAACGATCACTGGCATCAACATAAATTAAATTCTCGTCTAGTTGCGCTCTAAACACTTTTACAACATCTTCAGACTCATTTTTACGCATTAATCCATGATTAACATGAACACACACTAATTGCTTGCCAATAGCCTTAATTAATAAAGCCGCAACTACTGAAGAGTCTACTCCACCTGACAACGCTAATAAAACTTTCTTATCGCCAACTTGACGACGAACAAGTTCTACTTGATCAGCAATAAAGTTTTTCATGTTCCAATTTTTTTCACTTTTGCAATCATCCAACACAAATTTCTTTAACACAGAAACCATGTTTTCATCACTACCCCAACTACTTAATTGGTCAATTTTAGATAATTTATGGTTAACTGATAATTTAGGAATGTCTAATGCATACACTTCCTCTAAAATATCAATTTCCACACCATCAACTACATTATTTTCACCACCACACAATACAATACCCTTAACATTCTTCATCGCTTCAATTTCTTTCGCAGTAATGTCATGAGGTTTAATTTCACTATAAACACCTAAATCACGAATTGCGCGTGCTACTTTTGTAATATCATGGGAGCCTAAATCAAGTACTAAAATAACATCTTGTTTCATCACTATTCTCCTTTATCAGCGTAATTATCAAAATATCCTTGAACGAGTACAACTGGTGTTCCTTTATCACCAGAACCACTCGTTAAATCACAAAGTGACCCAATCAAATCCGTTAATTGACGAGGTGTCGTACCTTGAGATGCCATATCACCAACTAAATTATTACTCTTCGATAAAATACGTTGCGTAATCGCATTCTTCAATTCTTCACCTTTTAAATCTTTAAAATCTTCATCCGCCAAATACTTTAATTTCAATTCATTCGGTGTTCCAACTAATCCAGCAGTAAATGCAGGCGATACACATGGATCAGCAAGCTCCCAGATTTTACCTTGAGGATCTTTAAATGCTCCATCCCCATACACCATTACTTCAATATTTTTTCCCGTTTTTTCTTTCATTTGACGTTGAATCTCTGCGACAACTTTCATACTATCACGTGGAAATAATTTAATTTTCTTTTCACACGATTTATTTGAACCTAATAAACCGTATTCAGGATTATAACCTTGACCTAAAACACTAGTTACTAAAATATCATCCAACGAAAGAACAATTGAAGCACCAGCTTCCTTCAGTTTACGCTTTGTTCTCTTACGTGTATGAATATCACACGTTAAAACACAATCTGTATAATTAAGAATTGTCTTAGCGTGATTAGCAAAAATAATTTCTACTTCACAACCTTCTTCTTCAATCAGTGATTGATAATACGCTACATAATCAACACCAGTAAATTCATGTTTATTATCGCCAAACAACTCACGGTAACGTTTTAAATCCAACACATCAGAATAAGGATTCACTCCAGAAGCATCCAACTGGTCGTCAGTAATTAACTTATTACCAACTTCATCACTAGGATAACTAAGCATTAATACTATTTTCTTTGCTCCACGAGCAATACCTTTTAAACAAATCGAAAAGCGGTTTCGCGATAATATAGGGAAAATAACGCCAATTGTTCCATTTGAAAACTTAGTACGAATATCTTCGGCGATTGCATCGACATCAGCATAATTACCTTGACTACGAGCAACGATTGATTCGGTAATACCAATAACATCCTTATCACCGATTTTAAAATTTTCATTGTTACTAGCAGCTAAAACACTATCCACTACAATAGTCGCTAGATCGTCGTTTTCACGAATAATTGGGCAACGAATACCTCTTGAAACAGTACCTACTCTTCTTTCCATTGCTACACTCCTTTTTCATTGATTTATAACCAAATACATTATAAACTAAAGTTAACCATAAGTACAATTAAACTATTATAGGTTAGATATAAGGAGAGCTAATATGATAAAACTTGAACACTACAAAATATTCAATGAAGCCGCAACAACATTATCATTCAGTATTGCCGCAAGAAATCTCTTTATTTCACAATCAGCCGTATCACAAACAATCAATCTTTTAGAAAAATCATTACACACTCGCCTCTTCAATCGAATTGGAAAAGGTGTAACATTAACACGTGAAGGAGAAATTCTTCATCAATCAATATCTCAAGCGTTAACTCTTATCACCAATGCTGAAAATCAAATGTCCAACATCAACAATTTAAACGAAGGACAACTCACCTTAGCCGCAAGCGATACCTTCAGTGAGTTTTTTCTTCTGCCATTTGTTTCTTCCTTTCATCATCATTATCCTAACGTAAAAATAACTTTAATCAATCGCACTAGCTTAGAAATAAACGAACTATTAAAAAATGGAGAAATCGATTTAGGATTTATTAATCTACCACACCATGATGATACCTTATCCGTATTTGAATGTTTTACAATGCAAGATATTTTTGTATCGTCCTATCCTATTGAAGAAACATTATCATTTAATGACTTATCAAAACTTCCACTTATTTTACTAGAACAATCATCCTACTCAAGACGATACATCGATCAATTTTCCCATAAACAAGGAGTTCGCTTAAAACCACTATTTGAAGTTGGTTCTCATCAATTACTGCTCGAATTCGCTAAAAAAAATCTAGGTATTGCATGCGTCATAAGAGAATTCGCATACCTAGATTTAGCAAGTAAACATTTATATGAAATCACTATTTCTGATTCTATTCCACAACGAAGCATGGGTTGTGCTTATTTATCAAAAAAGACAAGCAGTGCACCAGCCATAAAATTTATGGAACTTTTAAAAACTAATCATTCTTAAATAACACTTCAATACGTTCTTTTGCAATAAAATACATAAACTTAAACAAAACAAACGCAACAACAGCACCCAATACATTTAAAATAACATCATCAATATCAGCTCCACCAATTTTAAAACGATATTGCAAATATTCAGCACCAACGACAAGCATCGTAATAAAAGGAACAAAAATAACTGTTTTGCGAAAATACTTATGCCACAATGGCAATAAAATACCAAATGGCGCAAACAATATAGCATTACCCATTAAATTGGCAAATGCACGTAAATCATTTCTTTCTTTCATTACCCGATAAAAGCGTTTGATAGTCTTCAATGGAATTTTATTAATAGAACTCGTATTCGCTCGTTTAAAAAAATAACCATCTAAAAATAACACCGTTGATAAAAACACACAATAATAAGCAATTAAAAAAGTAACCAATATCGTAAAAATAATTTTTCGAGTTTTTTTATTTTTAGCATAAAATACTTCTATTGCACTTGCAACAAAGTATACGACAACACTACTAATCACAATAAACATTTGCTGATAAATATCCAATGAAGAATGATGTTTATACCAATAAACGTTCAGTAACGCAAAGCCCGCAAATAAAGGCAGTGTTACTAATCTTTTCAACATCACAACACCTCTTTTCAATCTTGATAATCATACCATATTAATGAAAAATAGCCAAATATCGATTAAACGACTAAAAAAAATACTTATACATTGATAAGTATTTTTTAGTATTACCAACTACCGCCGCGACTTCCACCAAAGCCACCACCACTACTACCACCGCTACTACTACCATAGCTTCCTCCACCAGAACTTGAAGAATCATAAGGAATACTAGATACATACGATGAATTTAAACTGTTATCCAATGTTTGCGCATAGACATATGGTGAAAAATCATCTTGACCTGAATAATATGTAGGAGGAGTAAGTTCAATATTTTTAAAATGTTCACTCCATACTTTCGTTAAATTTAAAGCACTCGCATACGGTAAAATCTCATAAAAATACAATGGATTTTCCTTAACCAACATATCCAAGCGATCTTTCTCTGCCCGTAAAATAAACTCTTTTAAACCAAGAATTTTTCCATACAATGACATTCCTTCTTCACTTCTTTGCTGAAGTTTAAGTGACCTTAATAAGACAAGCCACGTTAAAACATTAAATACTGAAGTATACTTCAAAAGTGAAAAATCAAAGATAAAAATAGCACAACCACCAATAAACATCATACCATATGCACCAAAGCGACGCAGTATACGACTAAACAGTGAATAGTTTTCTTTGTATTTATACACATTTTCCAATAATGCAATTGTTACCGCAAACATAAAACCATACATAACAGAAACCGCTGTCACTTCGGTAATAAAATTATTATGTTCTAAATAGCCAAAAACAAAAGCTAACACAAGCATTGGAACAAATGCCAACACAAGCATTATCCTTCTAATTTTAAACAAATCATTAGAAAAAATATGTTCATTCTCGCTGCTAACACGCCATTTCGCATCGATCACCGCATCATACAACGTATCATTCAATGTACTAGTCGTCACTTCTTTTTTATCACCAAAGAATCCATTGAAGAACGTCTTTTCATGACCTGCCGCAGACTCAGGTAACTCTTGTAATTTACTAATCGTTAACGATCCGTTTTCTTCCACGATTTTAATAATTCCACGATTACCCCAATCGTACAATAATGATAAAACATCACGAGTATCAACTACCCCATCAATGATATACCCTACTAATGCACTAGAAACACCTTTAGGAGCGGTAAATTCAACTGTCTTCACCAATAATTTTTTTCTATTATGGCGATAGTATAAAAATATAGCTACGAAATACATCAACAAACCAACCACAAAAATAATGAAATACACTGTATCATAATTAGGAAACACAAAGTAATCATTCGGTAAATCAATCTTAATCGTAATTGCTTCACCATAAGAAAATGAATCATTCAACTCACCAGTAATCACGTTACCATCAACTGTAACATCCAAATTAGGATTACAAAATTCTCCATCCGTATAAAAATACATCTCATTTTCATCAAAAGGTTTAGGCATTGTAATCTTAAATGAGGACGATAAAATATCTTCTTCCCATGTATCCGAAATTATATTCCAATAAAATGATTGAATACCATCTAAATCTAAATCCTTCGTCTTCACCACGTATAATATCTTATACGTTTCGTACTCATTAGCAAACTTATTCTTATCACCTATTTTAAGTGACGCACCCTTACGCTCAGAATTTTGACCTGAGAGAAGTTTCATTTTAATAACCGGAAAAGTATACTCCTTTTCAACTTCCTCACCATCAATAATCCATGTCATCTTATAATCGGTAGGCACTTGAAAATAAATACCGTGACGATTTTCATGAAAATGAACATCCAACGTTTCTGTAATCGTCAATAAACCATTTTACTCTACTACAATATCCACATCAAAATGTTCAATCGTATAACCGCCTAAATTCGCATCAACATCAACTGGCTTTTGAATAGAAAAAAGGATTGGAATTAGTATCAATATAGCCATTACACTTTTAAAGATTCTTTTTTTCATACATCCTCCTTATGTTACTCATTACTTTTATTATATAGTATTTTTAACGATAAAAAAGGAAATAATTTATAATCTATAAATTACAAAAAAAGATACTGCGTAATCACAGTATCTTACCAACTTCCACCACTACTACCACCAAAACCGCCACCACTGCTTCCACCGCCACTACTGCCACCAAAGCTACCGCCACCAGACCTAGTGGATGCTGGAGGAATACTTGCTCTAGCAATAGAATCTAAGCCTCTATCAAGCGAACGAGTAAATGCCATTGGTGTAAACACATCTCTACCAGTATAATATGTAGGAGGAGCAATATCGATATTCTTAAAGTGTTGACTCCACACTTTTGTTAAATTAAACGCGTAAGCATACGGTAATATATCATAGAAATATTGTGGATTTTCTTTCACAAGCATATCCAAACGATCTTTTTCAGCTCGTAAAATAAATTCTTTTAATCCTAAAACTTTACCATACAATAATAGTCCTTCTTCACTTCGTTTAACCACTTTACACGATAACAATAAAATAACACATGATAAAGCATAGAAAATAAATGCGTATAGTTGGGCATCTGCATCGACGATGACTACACCAATAGTACAAAATAACATAACACTATATGCACCTAAGCGACGAATAAATCGTTTAATCCAAGGTGTTCCTTCTTTATACTTAATAATATCGGTAAGAAGCAAAATAACGATTGGATACATAAAACCATACGACATCCCTATTGCAAACATTTCCGCAAGAACGGAACGTTTCGTCAAGTATCCAGAAACAAGAGCTAATAGTGTCAATGGAATAAACGATAATATGCGCATTGTTGTTTGTGGCCCTTTTAGATTACTAGCGAAAACATCGTCATTCTCACTTTCAACAGCAACTTTAGACATCGATACATCATCGTATAAACCTCTTGGAAGACTTTTCGTATTCACCGAATCTTTTGAACCAAATAACCCTTTAAAGAAATAATGTTCATGCTTTCCTGCACTTTTTGGTAAGTCTTGAACTTTATTGATTGTTAACGAACCAGTTTCGGTGTTTTCATTAATAGTAATATATCCTTTACTTCCCCAATCAAACAATAAAGAAATAATATCTCGTGTATCTGGCTTACCATCAACGATAAAACCAACAGAAGCACTAGAAACACCTTTTGGCGCTGTAAATTCAACCGTTTTAACAACTAGATCTTTTCTACCACGTTTAAAATACAATAAGAAGGAAAATGCAAAAATCATTAAACCAATCGCAAATATAACGATATAATACCCTGAATAATTCGGAAATTTAAAATAATCATTCGGTAAATCTAGCTTAATCGTAATCGCCTGACCATAAGAGAATGGTTCATTCAATTCACCAGTAATTACATTCCCACTCACCGAAACATCTAAATTCGGATTACACGCTTCGCCATCGGTATAAAAATACATCGCGCTTTCATCAAACGATTTAGGCATTGTAATTTTGAAGGAGGATGACAATATATCTTCTTCCCATTTATCACTAATAATGTTCCAATACAACGATTGCAGCCCATCTAATTTCAAATCTTTCGTTTGGACGGCATATTTAATCTTATATGTCTCATACTCATTTGCATAATAATCTTTATCACCAATTTTCAGTGTTCCACCATCACGCTCATATTTTTGACCAGAAAGAAGTTTCATTGAAACAATCGGGAACGTATAATCACGTACTACTTCTTCCCCATCAATATTCCATGTCATATGGTATGTGTTAGGAACTTGAAAATAAATGCCATGGCGATTTTTATGAAAATGAACATCCAATGTCTCCGTAATCGTATACAGACCAGTCTCTGATACTTCAATTTCCACATTATAGTGTTCAATCGAATAACCACCTAAATTAGCATTCGCATCAAGCGGTTTTTGAACTGAAAAAAACAATGGAAACAGCAATAATATCACAATCAAACTGTTAACTATTTTCTTCTTCATACATTCTCCTTTTAAAATATTGTTTTCTTTATTATACAATACATTGATTAAAACATCATCAAATAAAATGTTTCTACTCAATTATTTATACAGAAAATTCACATCAATTCCTACATTAAAGATAAACTTATTTAAACAAATAAAGGCATTTGTTTATAATCGCATTAAAAAAATATGATACAATACTATCGAGGTGATATCATTGCGAATTCAAAAAGCTATTTCTCATACGATGATGATTGAACGCTCTGAGTTCATTTGTTACTTAGAACGGGTATTTAATGAAGAGGAAGCGCGCTCATTTATCACAAAAATTCGTAAGATGCACCCCCAAGCAACCCATGTATGCACCGCTTTTATTATTCATCAAGACGTTGTCATAGAACGAACTAATGATGATGGCGAACCAAGCGGAACAGCTGGCAATCCAATGTTAAACTCACTAAAAATGAACAATTTAACAGAAGTATGTGCATGTGTGGTACGATATTTTGGCGGCATTAAATTAGGCGCCGGTGGACTAATCCGAGCATATTCAAAAAGTGTCAGTGAAACTATTAAGCTAAGCAATATCACAACCGTATTACAACTTAAAACGTACGCTCTAACATTTCCTTATTCACTAATCGCAATAGTTGATAATAATCTACCAACAAACGCCATTGTTGAAAAAGACTATGATATTGATGTTACATACATTGTTTCCACTCAGGAAGAAGCGTTTTGCGATACGATGATAAACGTCACAAACGGAAAAATAGCCATCAGCTATCTAGAAGATACCACTCAAGAAGTATTACTAAAGGAGGTTTTATAATGTTTGATTCCATGTATATTATATTAGTATTACCTGCCATGTTTTTTGCCATGTGGGCTAGTTTTAAAGTAAAAAGAACATTCAATTTATATTCGTCACAATCAACAACAAATAACTTAAGCGCTCATGAAGTTTGTCGAACAATGCTCGATAACAAAGGACTATATGCTGTTGCGATTAATCGCATCAGTGGAAATTTAACAGATCATTTTGACCCAAGAACAAATACAATCAATCTATCCGATAGCGTCTATAACAGCACTTCTACAGCAGCCATCGGTGTAGCCTGCCATGAAGCAGGACACGCCATACAATACGCTGAACAATACAATCCAATCATGATAAGAAATGCTATATTCCCAGTTGTAAATTTTTCTTCAAACTTAGCAATTCCACTCATTTTCATTGGATTTTTCTTCCTTCGCGCATCCAATATGGCCATTTATCTTGTTTATTTAGGAATTATTTTATTTGCTTCATCAACATTATTCCACGCTATCACCTTACCAGTAGAATTTGATGCCAGCAATCGAGCAATAAGTGCTTTAAGAGACAGTCAATTATTATCAACATTCGAATTAAAAGGAGCTAAAAAAGTGTTAGATGCCGCAGCCTTAACATATGTTGCTGCCCTAGCAGTATCCTTAGCTCAATTATTACGATTAGTCGCATTAACATCAGGAAGATCATCTCGATCAAGAGATTAACATCTTCCTTTTTTTATATCCACAATCCAATCTTTACACTCAATCATCCATTTTTCTGCTTCACCATACGCTAACTTGCTACTACACGCTTCATAATAACCACAGTCATACGACAATTTATCCGCAACATATAACTCATAACCATTACAATACCCAATGACATCACTTTCATTTTCCAACAAAAACAAAAGATGACTACATAACTCACAAGGAACGCATAAATAAGTAAATCCACAAAACTGCCATACCACACAAGATAATTCAACAACATCACCATTCAAGCGAATAATTGTTTCTTCCATCATTTGACTTGTAGTATCTTTTGCCACCATCGTTTTATTTTTTTTAGCTTTTAACGTAAATGTTTTTTCATACACTCTGCAACTTGAAACACAATGAATACGATGATGATATGCCTTAGTAAAACCTTCAAATAAACGTAATGACATGACGTCGATATCGTTCTCAGCAACTCCACTTCGCGTAAATCTTGTACTTAAATCACCCGCAGCTCCATTCACCACAATAACTTCATCATCACACCGTTGTTTAAAGGCACCGAATAAATCAGAACTACTCATACAATTATCACTTTGATATATCGTAGGATGACAAGGATAATGAACAAGATGAACTATTTTAGTTTCCATCGATATGCTAAAAAGAATCATTACACTTTCAAAGTCTCTTCCTTGACGATTACTACTAACTCCTTCAATTGAAACTTTCGACTGTGAAACAGTACATTGTTGCCATTGAATTTTTAAAAATAAATTGTCAATTTTATTTAACATAGCCATCGTAAATTGTTCATCATAACTACCAAAAACAGGACCAAAATGAAGAGTACTATTTAAGCCTGATGGCGTACTATGACTATGCGTTGCACAAACAATACAATGGTCAACATGATATTTTTTACCAATGGATTTAACCATTGTCACAAAATTATTATCAACACACAGCGTTTCTATCACTATCAACGCCGTTTTCTTACCATCATCAAACACCAACAATTGAATTTCTAATTTCTCTTTGCTACCGATACAAATCCTTTTTTTATCTTATCCAATCAATTCTCTTCCTACTACATCATCAATCGTATCTTTCCCATAAAAACAAAGCATCTTTATCACTTCCTTTCTCATATGATATACTATAAACGAAAGTAATGGTGAAATTTATGCAATTAAAATGTCCAATATGTCAACAAGAACTAAATAAAGAAAATCGTCAACTTCGATGTCAAAACAATCATTGTTACGACATTGCAAAAGATGGTTATATTAATTTATATCAATCAAATACAAGTAAAATTCATGGTGATAATAAAACAATGATTCAAGCAAGAACTTCCTTCTTAGAAAAAGGATATTATTCATTGTTAAAAAACACAATCAATGAATTACTTGAATCACTATCCATCCAATCCTTAGTAGACTTTGCTTGTGGAGATGGATACTACACGAGAGATTTCCCTTGCCAATCCGTCATTGGTATTGATTTATCCAAAGATGGTTGCCAATACGCCAGTAAAAAAGACAAAAAGAATACGTATGTCGTATCCTCTATCTTTGATACACCCTTATTTGATAAAAGTTGTGATGCCATTATCACTATATTTGCCCCAATTGCTGACAATGAAATTAAACGAGTTTTAAAAGATGATGGTTATTTTATTACCGTAATACCCGCAAAAGAACACTTATGGCAACTAAAACAAGCTGTGTATGACAATCCATTATTACATGAAGAAACACTACCAAACTGTTCTTTAACCCTGATAAAATCAATTTCATGTAAAACCGAACAACTTCTAAACAATGACGGTCTACAACAATTATTTATGATGACACCTTATTTCTATAAAACAAAAGAAAGCGATAAACTAAAACTAACCACGACTCAACATTTATCATGCACCTTTGATTTTACTATTCTCGTATACAAAAAATAGTGACAATGTCACTATCTTTTCTTCGCATAAATGGTTGTTTCAAATTGATTGCGATCCCCTGGATACACTGCGATAGAGTATTCAATCAAGCGGTTCGCTGAATCATAAGCGCTACTTCGAACAAAATGAATTGGACTCTTCTTCTTCACTTCTAATAATTCAACGTCTTCATCACGAATAATACGAGCTTCAAACGTACGCACTACATGATCAACAGTAACTTTATACTTCGTTTCCATTACATCATACAATGAAACATCTTCGAAGTTTTCGTTTTCAATTCCCGGGAAATAATCAGAAGGCATAAATGATTCCACCAATACTTTAGGAATATCATCACCATAACGTAAACGTTTAATATGAACGTACTTTTGACCAAGATCACTACTTAAGTCATATTTATTCATAATAATTTGATTTTCATCAGTAACTTCTAATTTAAGAACTTTAGTCTTCGGTTCTAATCCAAGACGTCTCATCTCTGAATTAAAACTTGAAACTTCCATAAATACATTCCCATCAACATCTTTTGATTTAACAAATGTACCCTTACCTTTGTGGCGCTCAATAATTCCTTCTTGAATTAAACTAGCATATGCTTGACGAACTACAGGTCGTGATATATTGAAAGTACGACACATTTCCTCTTCCGTCGCGATACGATCACCTTCAACCAATTGTCCACGTTCTATTGCTGTTTTGATACATTCGCTTAATTGATAATGCAATGGAATTGGTGCATTTTTATTTAAATGAATATAATGAAATGTCATATTATTTACCTCACCTAGTATTTCTATGGTACACTATTTTTACAATATTCACAAGTGTTTTATTAAACTCTCATCATTTAACCCACTTTAGAAAGGATATCACTATGAAACTACCATTTTTTAACAATACACCAATTATTATCGCCATCCCCGTCTTTAGGATGTATCACTAGAATTGTTTGACACTTAATTTGATTAAAACCG
>CAZTII010000051.1:0-14042 GCA_964613305.1 uncultured Erysipelotrichaceae bacterium | reverse complement strand
TTTTGGAGACCATTTTCATATCAAATTCCATATATTATTTCAGGTTAAAATGATAAATTTACAACAAATTCGCGAGTTTTCCACAATGGAAATTCACGAATTTTTATTTCCTATATTTTCACCGAAACTCAAATTACCTAATGATTATTCTTTTTGGACAAGTCGCTACGATAAAATTCAACAGAGTGGTGATGAGCGATTGTTTGAATTCCAAGAACATGGCAATTATTATAAATGCCATGCTTATTGGGCTAAAAAAGATCATGTTGCTTTAATGGTAAGTGATATTACGGAAAAAGTTCGTTCAGAAAAGATATTGTCGGATAGTCAACTTCGTTTAGAATTAGCGGTAGAAACTTCCGGAGCGGCAATTTGGCAGTATGATAAAACGACCAATAAGATTAATTTTAGTGAGCGTTGGAGTGACATTCTTGGCTATTCTGCTAGTGAATTGTGCATTAATGGTACAGATTGTATCGACTATCTTCATCCTGATGAGGTTGTTCAGTTTTATAAAAGTATTGAAAACATCATTCAAGATACGGATGGAGATACTGTGTCTTTATTGAATCGTGCTCTTCATAGTGATGGATCTTATCGTTGGATCATGTCTAGTGGTAAAAAATTAGAGGATGAAAATGGAGTTCGTTGGATTGGTAGTAGTATTGATGTTACTCACGTAAAAGAAGCAGAAGAAAAACTTCGTCAATCGGAACTTAGTAAGAAAGTATTATTGAATACAATTCCGATTCAAATGTGGTATTTGACTAGTGTTACGTCGTATGGTGAAGTGAATGAAGCTCATGCGAAGTATAACGGTCATACGATTGAGAACATGTCGTATCAAAAGATGGAAGCCGTCTTACCAAAAGAAACGACCGATCGTTGTATTATTACCAATCGTTTAGCTTTTACTACTGGAAAAGCACTTGTGGTGGAACAGTGGTTAAAAGATAATCATGGTAATGCGAATTTATTTAAAATTACGAAAACACCAAAATTAAGAGCGGATGGATCGGTTGAATATTTAGTGTGTACCGCAGAAGATATTACGGCACAGAGAACGATGGAAGATGAACTTAAAATATCGGAACAAAATAAACGTATTTTATTGAATAATGTTCCCATTCAAATGTGGTATTTGACGAATTATCGTACGTATGGTGAAGTGAATAAGGCTCATGCGGAGTATTTTGGTATTCCTTTAGAAACAATGCAGTTTGCGGATATGTCAACGTTTGTTGCTGAAGAGTGGATGTTAGAGGCTACTAGAACGAATAAACAAGCTTTTGATAGCGGCAAAGTTGTGATTAGTGATGAGTGGACAATTGATAAACATGGTCATGACCGATTACTTCATTTAATTAAAACACCTATTTTAGGTGATGATGGAAGTGTGGAATATGTTGTTTGTACGGCGGAAGATATTACTGAGAAAGTGGAAATGGAACAAAATCTTCGTGAATCGGAAAATAGTAAGAAGATTTTATTGAATAATGTTCCTACACAAATGTGGTATTTAGTGGATGAAATGACGTATGGTGAAGTAAATGAAACCCACGCTAACTACAATGGAATGACTGCGGAACAAATGAGTAATAAACCTTTGTTTGACTTATTTCCAAAAGAAATTGCGGAAATTTGTAAAATATCGAATTTTGCGGCATTTTCTAGTCGTCGCCAAATGGTTGTGGAAGAATGGTTGCCAGCCTATCAAGGATATAAACGATTGTTTAAAATCGTTAAAACACCGAAATTTAGAGAAGATGGTAGTGTTGAATATTTAGTATGTACGGCAGAAGATATTACAAATCAGCGCGCAATGGAAAATGAACTTAAATTCTCGGAAAAGAATAAACGTACGTTATTGAACAATGTTCCTATTCAAATGTGGTATTTAACGAATTATCATACGTATGGGGAAGTGAATCAATGCCATGCGGATTATTTTGGGTATGATATAGCACATATGGAACATCGTGATATGAATGATTTTTTACCACCGGAATTAGCTGAAAATTGTTATGTCACCAATCGTAAAGTGTTTGAAGAAGGTAAAACCATTGAAACTGAAGAATGGGCAATGAATATTCATGGTGAAAATCGTTTGTTGCATCTGATTAAAACACCAATTAAAGATATGTATGGTACTGTGGAATATGTTGTATGTACGGCAGAAGATATTACGGATCGTAAAATCATGGAAATGGAAAACGAGAAACAACGTCTTGTTATTGAGCGTAGTTATAAACAACAAGAAGTAATGTTACAAATTTCTTCAAAGTTTAATCGTTGTAATGAAGAAAATTTTGATAATATTGTTGAAGAATCATTTTCATTGTTGAGCGAAATTGTTCATTGTGATCGTATTTATGTGTTTAAACATGATTTTATTTGTCAAACAACAACGAATATTTATGAGTGGTGTAATGAAGGAATAACGCCTGAAATTGATAATCTTCAAAATAGACCAATTGAAGAAATGGATAGTTGGATGGAAAGTCATCGTGTAGCGAAAGCGGTTTTTATTGAAAATGTACATGAATTACCTTCTAATGAGCCAATAAAAGAAGTGTTATTAGCGCAAGGAATTATAAGCATGATTACGGTGCCATTATTTATTGGTGAAACGTTGTTTGGCTTTGCGGGATTTGATTCTGTGAATAAATCTTATTTATATAAGTATGATGATGAAATTATCTTAACTGAATTTTCACGTGAGTTGATGAACACGATTTCACGATTGGATGTATTAAGTAAACTGCGTATTAGTGAAGGTCGCTTTAGAAAATTATTCCAAGAAGTGGATTCGGTGGCAGTGGTAGGTTATAACTGTAATCGTGAAGTGATTTATTGGAATAAAGCAAGTGAAAAAATGTATGGTTATCGCAGTCATGAAATACTAGGTAAAAAATTGTTTGATGATTTATTTTATCAACAACAAGACTATGAGCGAGCGGTTCAATATTTTGATGAAGCGTTTGAACAAGAAGATCGTCGTCACCAAATAGAAATGCTGCATTATCATAAAAATGGTTCATCAATTCCCGTATTAACGAGTAAAACGATCTTAGAATTGGATGATCATTGTAAAGAGATGTATAGTGTGGATGTGGATTTAAGTAAACAAAAACACTTAGAACGTACCCTTCAATTAGAACGTGATTTTTGCATAAAACATTGATGTCCATTGGGGATGGGGTTATTTCTACGGATATTGACGGTAAAATCAATGTGATTAATGAAGTTGCGCAACAGTTAACCGGTTATTCTTTTAAAGAAGCGCTTGGCTTAAATGTGGATATGGTATTTAATATCGTTGATGAATTATCGCGTGAAAAATACATTGATATTTATCGTAAGATTACAAAAGAAACGACAAGTGGTGAGAATACGGTTTTATTGTCGAAAAATGGCAATGAATACATGATTGAGTACAGCATTTCACCGATTGAAGATGCGATGAATGCGATTTGCGGTGTCGTTATTACTTTTAGAGATAGTACTGATCGTAAGAATAAACAACGTCAAATTGAATATTTAAGTTATAATGATTATTTGACTGGTTTATATAATCGTCGCTATATTGAAGAATCATTAAATTATTACAACTATACGGAACATTTACCATTATTGATTATGTATTTGGATGTGAATGGTTTGAAGTTGGTAAATGATACGTTTGGCCATAATTTAGGAGATGATTTATTAGTCAGCGTTTCGTCAATTTTACGTGAAGTTAGCGATAAAGGATGTATTTTAGGTCGTATTGGTGGCGATGAGTTTATTTTGATTAAGCCAAATGCGAGTTTGGATGATGGTGAACGATTAAAACAAGCCATTTTAAAACGTTGTGATGAAGTGAATAGTGATAAGATAGTTATATCGGTCGCTATTGGTTATGGTTATAAGATGAATCTGCATCAGGAATTAAAAGTGGTTCAGTCAGATGCGGAAAACTTGATGTATCAAGATAAAGCTCAACACGGCTTAGCAATGCGTCAAAAAATGTTGAAAAACATTAATAAAACAGTTGAAAAACGTTTTCCTCATTACAAGAGTCATTGTGAATTAGTAGCGAAATATAGCGAACGATTAGCTATAGCATTACAGCTAAATGATGAAATGATTGACTCAGTAAGACATGCGGCGTTGTATCATGGTGTTGGTAAAATTGTTATAGAACCTTCAATCATCAATAAAAGTGAAAAATTGAGTTGTAATGAAATGGATATTGTAAAAAAACATTCGGAAGTTGGCTATCAAATATTAAAGTTGATTGATGAACATGCGCCAATTGCGAAAATTGTGTTGTATCATCATGAGCGTTATGATGGTCAAGGTTATCCTCATGGTTTAAAAGGGGATGAAATTCCATTGTTATCGCGTATTTTATCAATAGCCGATAGCTTTGAATCGATGCGACGTAATCGTAGTTATGCTCAAACATTATCAATCGAGCAAGCTTTTGAAGAACTTCGTCGTTGTAGTTTTACACAATTTGATGGTGATTTGGTGGAAGTATTTATTAAAGAAATGAGTAAAGACAATTGATTCAAATTGTCTTTTTTTTACTTGTGAAAGTAGCTAAAGTACGTTATCATATACGTAGAGCGTTGAGACGGAGTAGTAATTATGTTTAACTTATAGAGAGTCAAGGGTTGGTGTAACTTGATAGTGATGACTAATGAACTTACCGTGGAGCTGAATTAGTAATGTAATTCCGTACCCTTGCGTTAAAAGGTTGAGTGTATGAGTAATCATAAACTAAGGTGGTACCGCGAATTTTCGTCCTTAGATAAGGACTTTTTTTATGGGAGGATTGTATGTTTAATCATTGTGAAATCGAAAAGAAGTGGCAAGAGATTTGGGAAGAAAAAGATGTTTTTAAAACGGATGTATGGGATTTTAGTAAACCAAAATATTATGTGTTGGATATGTTTCCATATCCTTCAGGAAATGGGTTACATGTAGGACATCCTGAAGGATATACGGCAACGGATATTGTTGCTCGTATGAAAAGAATGCAGGGATACAATGTGTTACATCCAATGGGGTTTGATTCTTTTGGTTTACCGGCGGAACAACATGCGGTGTTAACGGGAAATCATCCAGAAGGATTTACGTTAGCGAATATTGCGACTTTTACCAAACAGTTGAAAATGTTAGGTTTTTCCTATGATTGGAATAAACAACTTTCAACGTGTGATCCATCGTATTATCATTGGACACAATGGATTTTTAAACAATTGTTTGATGATGGTTTAGCGAAATACGTCGATTTTCCAGTAAACTGGTGTGAAGAATTAGGAACTGTTTTAGCTAACGATGAAATTATTGATGGTAAAAGCGAACGTGGTGGCTATCCTGTTGTTCGTCGTAACATGAAACAATGGGTTATTGACATTGTAAAGTTTGCGGAAGGATTGTTGTCGGGATTAGATGAGGTGGATTGGCCAGAATCGACCAAAGAAATACAACGCAATTGGATTGGTAAATCAAATGGTGCTTTAGTTGATTTTAAAGTAGCGAATAGTGATGAAAAATTTACGGTATTTACAACTCGTTGTGATACGTTGTTTGGCGCTACATATTGTGTGTTATCGCCGGAACATGCCTTAATTGATATTATTGTTACAGAAGAGGCAAAAGAGGCGGTAAAGGCGTATAAAGAGGCTTGTAGTCATAAATCTGAGATGGAAAGAACGGAATTGAATAAAGAGAAGACGGGTGTATTTACTGGTGCTTATGCGATTAATCCGGTCAACCAACAATTAATTCCTATTTGGATTTCTGATTACGTGTTAGTTTCTTATGGAACAGGAGCGATTATGGCGGTTCCTGCTCATGATGAACGTGATTATGCGTTTGCAAAGGCATTTGATTTAAATATTATTCCGGTATTAGAAGGTGGTAATATTGAGTTAGAGGCGTATGTTGGTGATGGTCTTCATATTAATTCTGATTTCTTAAACGGTTTAAATAAAGAAGATGCGATTATGACAATGTTAGGTTTCTTAGAAGCCAATGGTTGTGGTAGTAGTAAAATCAATTATCGTTTACGTGAATGGATTTTTGCGCGTCAACGTTATTGGGGTGAACCAATTCCTGTTGTTCATTATGATGATGGAACGATTGAATCGTTATCGGAAGAAGAATTACCATTAGTATTACCAACACTATCGGATTATAAGGGTGAAGGTGGTAAATCACCACTTGAAAAAGCAGTTGATTGGGTACATGGTGAGAAAGATGGTCGTCGTTATCGTCGTGAAACGAGTACGATGCCAGGATCGGCTGGTAGTAGTTGGTATTTCTTACGATACATCGATAATAACAATGAATCGATGCTTGCTGATCCTGTATTATTGAAACATTGGATGCCAGTTGATTTATATGTTGGTGGTCCTGAACATGCGGTTGGTCATTTATTGTATTCTAGAATGTGGAATCATTATTTATACGATAAAGGTATTTCTCCGGTAAAAGAACCATTTAAAAAATTATTTCATCAAGGAATGATTTTAGGTGAAAATGGTGAAAAAATGAGTAAATCACGTGGCAATGTCATTAATCCTGATGATATTGTCGTAGAATTTGGGGCAGATACATTGCGTTTGTATGAAATGTTTATGGGACCACTTGAAGCTAGTAAACCTTGGAACACAAAGAGTGTTGAAGGTAGTAAAAAATGGTTAGAACGTATTTATCGTTTATTGATTGAAAGTAATCGCTTAAGCGATGATAATGATGGTGCTCTTGACTATATCTATCATGCGACGGTTAAAAAGGTTACTAACGATATTGAAACATTGAATATGAATACAGCGATTTCACAAATGATGATTTTTATTAATGAAGCATATAAACAAACGTCTATTTATCGTCCTTACGCTCTTAATTTTATTAAAATGTTGAGCTGTTTTGCCCCACATATTTCTGAAGAAATGTATCACATATTAACTGGTAGTGAAACGATTACATATGAAGCTTGGCCAACATACGATGAAAGTTTATTGGTGCTAAGTCAAGTGGAAATGGTTGTTCAAGTGTGTGGTAAAGTTCGTGGTAAATTACTTGTGGATGTGGATACAAATGAGGAAGTAATTAAGAAAATGGCAGTAGAGGTATCGTCAGTTATTCCCCATATCGAAGGAAAACAAATTAAAAAGATGATTGTTATTGCGAATAAAATTGTAAACATTGTTGTTTAAGAAGGAGAAGAAAATGACTGTTTTTGATGAAGTGATTAGTAGAGAGAATACACAGGCAACTAGTGTCGATGGCTATCATAAATTTTTTGACAATGGCTATGAGTCAACATGGAAATATCAAGGCGATGATATTATTAGAATGTGGATTGCGGATATGGAAATTGCGACACCACTGTTTATTCGTGAAGCGATTGTACGTCGTTTAAATCGGGCTATTTTAGGGTATAGTAAAGTGAATATGGAGGAGTTTGTTACTTCGGTAAATCATTGGTATAAAAGCCAATACGATTTTACTGTAAACGCTTCTACTTTACGGTTGAGCAGTGGTATTGTGCCAGCGCTAAGATCACTTGTTAAGTATTGTACTAAAAGTGATGAAAAAGTAATTATCTTTACACCATCGTATGCTCCATTTAAACGAGTTACGTTGTATCACGACCGTGAATTAGTTACATCACATCTTATCAATAATAACGGTCATTATGATATTGATTTTGATGATTTTGAATCAAAATTGAAGGATGAAAAAGTTACATTGTGTATTTTCTGTCACCCGCATAATCCTACTGGTAGAGTGTGGACGACGGTAGAACTACAAAAAGTGTCTTCTTTGTGTAAACAATACAATGTAACACTTATTTCGGATGAAATTCATTGTGATTTGTATCGTAGTCATCTTACTCATGAGCCAATGGCGAAAGTGGCAGAAGATAATAGTCATATTATTACGTGCTTCTCAACGAGTAAAACATTTAATACGGCTGGGTTAATGATGGCTTGTGTTGATATACCGCAACAAGAGATTCGTGAAGAATGGGATAAGCATGAAGGAACAGAAGTCAATCCTTTAAGTTATAGTGCATTAGTTGCGGCGTATGAAGAAGGGGAAGACTACTTAAAACAATTTAAACAGTATTTGGATAAGAATTTTACTGATATGAAAGCAATTATTGATGAACAATGTCCGGATATTAATTTTATCATTCCTGATTCGACGTATTTAGCGTGGTTGGATTGTAGTAAGGTGTATAAAGGTGATAATATTGTCTTATTTTTAGCGAAAGAAGCTGGCATTATTTGTGAGGATGAAAACTATTTTGTGGAAAATGGTAAAGGGTATATTCGCCTTAATATTGCTCATCCTAATCATCGCGTAAAAGAAGCAACGTATCGCTTATGCAAGGCGTTTAATTCACAACGATAGAGAGAAACAAGTTGTTTCTCTTTTTATATTTTCTTGTTTTTTGTACTTAGTTCCATTATAATAAAACGGAGGTAAAACTATGTCATTTACAGTATCGATTGAACAATTTGAAGGACCACTTGATTTAATGTTGCATTTGATTCGTGAAAAGCAGTTAAATCTTTTTGATTTGGATATTCGTGTTTTAACGGAACAGTATTTGATTTATTTACGTCGAGCAAGTGAATTGAAGTTGGAAGTTGCGAGTGAATATTTAGTAGAACTTGCGACATTGATTGAATACAAGAGTAAGAGGCTTCTACCAAAAGATGAAACGGTTTTGGAAGAAAGTGCGGATGAAGTGAAGAATCGTTTGGTAAAACGATTGTTAGAATACCAACAGTTTAAAGAGATTACTTCCGATTTACAACAGTTGTATGAAGTGAGAAGTAGCCAAATGTCGAAGGGACAATCACGTGAAATTGAACAATTGATGATGACGGATGATACACTGCCAATCGATGGGTCGGTGTATGATTTATACAAAGCGTTATCGAAGTGTTTAAAAAGAGTGAGTGTAGGGCGACCAATTGAAACAAAATATACGGCAAAAGAAGTGTCGATGGAAGATCGTACACTGCAGTTAGTTGCGCGTTTTGATTCACTTCCGCCTACTTTTTCTTTTGAAACATTGATTGAAGATTGTGATAGTTTAACGATGGTTATTGTTACTTTTTTAGCTATTTTGGACTTATCACGTCAAAAAGTGTTGTTTTTTCATGTTGATGAGAATGAAGTGATTTGGTTTACTCGCGGTAAAGAATAAGGTGGTATAAGATGGAAAAAGAACAGAGAATAAAACACAACAGCATGGTTATTGAAGGATTACTCTATGCGGTTGGTGATGAAGGTTTAAGTGCTTTGGCTCTAAGTCAGGCATTAGAGTGTCCTATGGATGAGGTTATTGAATGTTTAGATTTTATGAAATCATCGTTTGAAAACGACGAGCGAGGGATTGAATTAGTTCAACTTGGACCAATATATAAGTTTTTGACTAAACCGGCAATACATGATTATTTGAAAAAATTGTTTGAAAACAATAAAGCAAACACATTATCGCAATCGGCTCTTGAAACATTGGCGATTATTGCTTATAAACAACCAATTACGCGCATTGAAATTGAAGATATTCGTGGTGTTGGCTGTGATATGATGTTGCGTAAATTACAAAGTCGTTGCTTGATCGAGGAAGTTGGTCGTAGTGATAGCCCAGGACGACCGATATTGTATCAAGTGACACAAGAATTTTTAGATAGTTTTAAATTATTGAGTTTAGATGAATTACCAAAATTACCACAATTTGATCAAGAAGATGATGATCAATTGTTTCGTTAGGAGATAATGATGGGTAGTATTATAAATGGTATTGCGATTGTTATTGGTGGTTTTATTGGTCTATTATTAAAAAAAGGGATTAAAGATGAGTTAAAACAATCGTTGTTTCAAGTGATTGGCATTGGTGTTTTTTTAATCGGTTTAGCAGGAACATTAACGAATATGCTTTATATTGTCGATAATAAACTAAAAAGCAATGGTGAATTATTGTTGATGATTAGTTTGATTGTTGGTGTTTTTATTGGTGAACTATTAAAAATAGATGATTTCTTGAATGGTTTAGGAAAAAAGATTGAAGATAAATTTCATTTGGTTGGGTTTGCAAGTAGCTTTGTTAATGCATCAATTATCTTTATTGTTGGTGCAATGGGTATCGTAGGGTCAATTGAAGAAGGTTTATTTGGCAACTACAACATTTTGGTCGTTAAAAGCTTTATCGATGGTATTACAAGTATTATCTTTGGTGCTACTCTTGGTGTTGGTGTTGTGTTTGCTAGTATTCCAGTGATGTTGTATCAAGGAAGTATTACCTTATTAGCATCCCAATTATCGACTATTTTAGTTGGTGACTTATTAAGAGATTTATGTATTGTAGGTTATGCACTAGTAATGAGTATTGGTTTAAATTTCTTGTTACGCGATAAAATAAAGATTGCGAATTGTTTGCCGTCATTATTAATCGTTATTTTATATCATTTGCTTATTAAATAAAGGAGAAGAAGCGATGTCAAATTGTAATTTTGATTGTGAATCATGTAAGAGCGACTGTCATACAAAACAAAAACCAGGTTCAATGAAGTTAGAGTTAAAAAAAGAAAGCAAAGTACGTCGTATTATTGGTGTTGTTAGTGGTAAAGGTGGAGTTGGTAAATCATCAATTACTTCCTTATTAGCGACGTATGCTCAACGTAAAGGCAACAATTGTGCGATTTTAGATGCTGATATCACTGGGCCTAGTATTGGTCAAATGTTTAATATTCATACTCGTGCAATGGGTACAGAACATGCGATATTACCAGCAATTACTGAAACAGGCATTCAAATTATGTCAATTAATATGATGTTAGAAACGGAAAATACTCCAGTATTATGGCGTGGACCGATTTTAGCGGATGTGGTAAAACAATTTTATAGCGATGTGTTGTGGGATAAAGTTGATTTGATGTTTATCGATATGCCGCCAGGAACAGGAGATGTTCCTCTGACAGTGTTTCAATCGATTCCACTAGACGGCATTATTATTGTGACAACGCCACAAGATTTAGTGTCGATGGTTGTTTCTAAGGCTATTGCGATGGCAAAGATGATGAATGTTGAGATTTATGGCTTAATAGAAAATATGAGTTATTTAGAGTGTGAAGAGTGTAATCATAAAATACATTTATTTGGTGAAAGTTCAATTAATGACTTTGCGAAAAAAGAACAATTGGAAGTGTTGGCTCAGTTACCTCTACGTCCTGAGTTCGCTCAATTGTGTGATGCTGGGAATGTAGAAAGTGCCACTGTTCCAGAAATGATGGCAGTTATTGAAAAAATAACGAGGTAATGTGCTTGTGATAAAATGCTTAATTGTGGATGATGAAGCTTTAATTCGTGAAATGATTAAGAAATATGCCATTCGTGAAGGATTTCTTGTTTACGAAGCGAGTAATGGCAAGGAAGCGATGGAAGTAGTACAACATCATGATATCGATGTCGTCATTATGGATGTGATGATGGAGAAGTGTGATGGTTTTGAAGCGTGTCAAAATATAAAAAAAATGAACGATATTCCAATTATTATGTTGTCGGCATTAGGGAAAGAATATGATAAGGTGAAGGCTTTTGATTTAGGGGCTGATGATTATGTCGTTAAACCATTTTCACCGAATGAATTGATGAAGCGTATCTATGCCGTGGTGAAACGTTATCGTAAATTAAAAGATCCATCTGAAGTGATTGTTGTCGGTGGATTAGTGATTGATTTATTGGCGCGTAAAGTGACAGTGGATGAGCAAGATATTAATTTAACGCAAAAGGAAGCAGATTTATTGTTTTATTTGGCGAAAAATCAAGGAATTGCATTAACTAGACCAATGTTACTTCAACATGTTTGGGGTTATGATTTTTTTGGTGATGATCGAACATTAGACACTCATATGAAAATAGTTCGAAAAAAATTAGGGAAATACGCTTCATGCATTGTTACATTACGGGGAGTAGGGTATCGTTTTGAAAAAACAAATGAAACTTAAATGGAAGTTATTTCGTTATCTTTCTGTCTTTATGATAGTAATTTTAGCCATTTTATGGCTTTTTCAGGTTGTGTTATTGGATGAATTTTATCATCATAGTAAAGTTAAAATGATGAAAGATATTGCTTTAGAAACAGAGACATTATTGCAGAGTCCTTATCTTGATGTATTAGTTCAATATTTAGGGAAAAAGAATGATGCTTGTATTCGTATTGTTGGAGAACATACGGTGACTAGTGATTCTAATGGTTGTATGATTAATAATTTGCCAATTAATAAATTGAAAGATTACGTTACTTTAGCAAGTGAAAATGGAAATGAAGCAATTATACAAAATGAAATGATTGAAATGATGTTTGATCCTCATTCTTCTAGTTCCATTATTGCTAAAAATAAAGGGGATAAAAATGTTACTTTCGTTAAAATAGTGAATAAGGATGTTATTTTAGTGAACACAAATATTGCTAGAGTTAGCGCAACGACAAAAACACTCCAATCGCAACTTCAAGTTTTATCGCTTATTTTTGTGGTGGCAATCCTTGGTTTAGTAACATTTTTAAATAAAAAAATTCTTCGTCCTATTTTACGTATTAATGAAGAAGCGAAGCGATTATCAATGGCAGAGTATAATGATTTACAATTACATGGATGTTATTTTGAGGCAGCGGAATTAAATGATACCCTTGTTCAAGTTGCAGATCAATTGAAGAAAGCGGAAACGATTAAACGAGATTTAATTGGGAATATTTCTCATGATTTACGTACTCCATTAACAATGATTAGTGGTTATGGGGAATTGATGCGCGATTTTCCTGAAGAGATGACGAGTGAAAACTGTACGATTATTATTAATGAAGCGAAACGATTATCTAATTTAGTGAATGAATTACTGGAAAAATCAAAAAGTGATGATGACTTATCGCTTAGTGTTGTTGAGATGGATCGTTTTATTTTATCAGTATGTAAGATGTATGAAAACTGTGGTATGCAGCTAAAAGTGATTAGTGAAGGTAATACAAAAGCGATATGTGATGAAGCAAAAATTGCTCAAGTGTTGCATAATGTTATTAGTAATGCGATTGATCATAGTATCGTTGGTTCTATTATTGAGATTCGTTGTATTGAAAAGAGTGATTGTATCGAGATTGGTGTAAAAGATAATGGCGAAGGTTTTGATGAAAGTCAAATTCCGTTTGTGTTTGAACGATATTATCAAGTGAATAAAAATGTTCATGGCAGTGGTATTGGTTTAGCGATTGTGAAAGAGATTTTAGAGAAACATCATTCTACTTTTTCAATTCATTCGAAAGTGAATGAAGGAACGGTCTTTACATTTACCCTAGAAAAGCCTCGTGTTGCCTAACACTTACCGTCTTTCTCTTGATATACTTATAACAAGGAGAATGATAATATGAAAGATTTAAAAGGAACTAAAACTGAAAAGAATTTGTGGGATGCATTTGCTGGAGAAAGCCAAGCTAGAAACAAATATACGTATTATGCTAGCCAAGCTAAAAAAGAAGGCTATGAACAAATCGCTGCTAATTTCTTAGATACGGCTGAAAATGAAAAAGAACATGCGAAATTGTGGTTTAAATATTTAAAAGGGATTAAAACGACGGTTGAAAATTTAAAAGATGCGGCTAATGGTGAAAACTATGAGTGGACTGACATGTATGATCGCATGGCAAATGAAGCAGAAGAAGAAGGTTTTGATGAAATCGCGAAAGTAATGCGTGGTGTTGGTCAAGTTGAAAAACATCATGAAGCACGTTACCGTAAGTTACTTAGTAACATTGAAAATGGTGAAGTGTTTAAAAAAGCTGAAGAAACAGTATGGGAATGTCGTAATTGTGGGCATTTACATGTTGGTTTAGAAGCACCAGATGTTTGTCCAGTATGTAATCATCCAAAAGCATACTTTATGGTTGAGCCGACAAACTATTAAGATAGTTAAGCTACTTTTTTAGGTATTGTTGATTAAGTTGGGGTTTTGCTAATTGACAGCTATGAATT
>CAZTII010000050.1:0-14050 GCA_964613305.1 uncultured Erysipelotrichaceae bacterium | reverse complement strand
TATTTACACTTTTTAGGTGTCAACAATTAGTGCCTATCTATGGTACCATTTTAAAAGTTATTTTTTTGTGATTATTTTATCGACTAAGTCGTCAGTGACAACAACTTGTAAATTATCGATGAATTGAGAATTTTGTGCAGTTACTTGTTTATCTTTTTCTATAATCCAAATGGCACTGATATCATCATCGTGTTGACTGTTGTATTTATTTATTAAGGCTAAGCCATCTTCGTAAGAAAGAATGAAGAGAATGGTACTAAAGGCATCAGCAATTGCGCCATTTTTAGTGATGATTGTGACTGATTTGTAGTGCCTACTAGGATATAGTGTTTTAGGGTCGATGATGTGATGGTATGTATTGCCATCTTCGCCAACGTAAAATCGTTCGTAATCGCCACTAGTGACAAAGGACATGGAACCTTCTGCCGTTAATGCGATAATACTTCCATCGCCTTGTGGATGACGAATTCCTACGCGCCAAGGTGTTTTATCGAGTTTTGTTCCAATTGTTTGAGTGTCTCCACCAGCGTCAACAACACCGGTTGATACATTGTTGTTTTCTAATAAACGAGCCATATTTTCAGCAGTAAATCCTTTAGCGATACCACCGACATCAAGGGAAGTACATGGATTGTTGATAAAGACAGTTTTGTTACTTTCATCGATTTCAACATACTTCCAACCAATACAAGCACTTGCTTTTTCTAGTTCTTCTTTTGTTGGTATTTTGCCCAATTTTCCACTTTTCATCGCTTCGATACCATCATCTCGATAGTGGTGCCAAACTTTAAGTAAGGATCCCATCGTGACATCAAATTCACCATCGGATAACGTATACAAGTCTTTCGATAATTGTAGTAGTTGAATAATTCTATCATCTACTTTAACAGGTGCAATACCGGCATTATCATTAATGGTCTTTAAATTGTTGATACCTGGATAGTTGTGGTAAATGTCAAACAATTGATGGCTAGTACTAAATTCATTGACTGCTTTATCAAAGTTGTCGTTGAATATTTTTTCATCATTTGTGGCACATTGAATGGTTAAGTACGTATCAAAACCAGCTGTTAAAGTTGTGTTATGATACATTTTTACGTCGCTTTTATTGCAACTTGTCACTAGTAATAAAAGACAAATTGATAAAATTGTTTTTTTCATATAATCACCTTGAAAATTATACCACGAAAATACTTAAATGGATAGAATTGCGAATAAATCGTGTTATAATTAAAGATGAAATATGTGAAGGGAGAACTATATGGCATTTTTATTGGGGTCCATGTGTCAGAAGTTAGAGGGGAATAAACATTTAACGAGTGATACAGAAGTTATCGAAATAGCCGCAACAGAGGAAATTAGTGTTCCGCTGTTTACTAGTGAGACAAAGAAAGAGATTATTGTTAAAGTAAATGATGAAGTTAAAGTAGGTACAATGTTAGCAAGGCGTTGTGATCATTTTGAGGTTCCTATTTTTAGTCCGGTATCAGGAGTAGTCATTGACATTAAAAAGAAAATCAGTGCTAATTTAACACCGATTGAACATGTTGTTATTAAAAACGATTTCAAGTATACAACAGAGTTTATTGAACCACTTGATATGAAAAGTGCTTCAAGGGAACAATTGATTGAACGTGTTAAGCAATTAGGTATTATTGGCTGTGGTGGGGCAGCGTTTCCTACATACGCTAAATACGCTACTGCGAAAGATATTCATACGGTGATTATTAATGCGGTGGAATGTGAACCATTCATTACTTCTGATTATAGAAATATGCATATGAATTTATCGTATATGATTGATGGTGTTGAGGCATTTATTAAAATGGCTCAATGTCAAAAAGCAATCATCGCGATTAAAATGGATAAAGTTGAACTAATTAATAAAGTAAAAGAAGCTTGTAAGAATAATAGTCAAATTGACGTAGTTGGTGTTCGTGATGTGTATCCGATGGGGTGGGAGCGTACATTAATTTATGAATTGACTAAAAAGAGATATACGAGATTACCTTCAGAGGTAGGTATTATTGTTAATAATGCGACGACAGCGATTGCGGTAGCGAAAGCGTGTCACTTAGCAGAACCAATCCTTAAAAAGATGGTGACTGTAAGTGGTAATGGCGTTAATAAACCATCGAATGTTATAGTGCCTATTGGTGTAATGGTAAAAGATGTTATTAATGCATGTGGTGGTTATAATGGTGAAGAAGTAACATTGATTGCTGGTGGGCCAATGATGGGAAAAGCTATTCCTAATGATTTATGGTCAATTGCACCTTGTGCTAATGCGATTACAGTGTTAAAAACAGAGCCAAAAGAAGCGATTGCTTGTTTGCGTTGTGGTAAATGTAGCGATGCTTGTCCTACTGGTTTACAGCCAGTGCGTATTAATACAGCATTAAAAACAAAAGATAAAGAAACGATTATTAAATTGGATGCTGCCTCTTGTGTGGAGTGTGGCTTATGTAGCTATGTATGTCCATCGAACATTGAAGTTAGTGATGGTGTAAGAAAAGCGAAGCAATTAGTCGCTGTTAAGAAGAAATAGGGGTAGATAATCATGAAATTCACTTTTAAAACTTCTCCGTATTGTCATGGAAAACAAACGACACAATCAATGATGAAAGATGTTATTATTGCATTGTTAGCTGTGTTTGGTTTCTCACTTGTATATTATGTGAAAGACTGCGGAATGAGTTATGCACTTCGCGCTATTACAATGATGATTGTAGCGTGCATCAGTGCTCTAGCAACAGAAGCGTTATGGTTTTATTTTACGAAACAACCAATTCTTAAAAGTTTATCACAGTCATTTCCTTTAGTGACGGCAATGATTTTAGTGTTGATGTCACCATTATCGACATCGTATTATGCGATTGCGGTATGTACAGTAATGGCAATCTTCTTTGGTAAATTAGTGTTTGGTGGTTTTGGTCAAAATATTTTTAATCCAGCGGCAGTGGGACGCGTTATTATGTCTTCTAGTTTTGCGGGAGTTGTAGTTAGTAAATATTTGATTAAAGTTGCGGATTTAACTACAGGTGCTACTCCAACAACGGAATTTTCTAAATTGGGTTGGTTAGCAACATCACCAGAAGCGTTTAATAGCTTTGTGAATCAATTTGGTGGTATGGGAAATATGTTCTTTGGTTTTTATCCAGGGGCAATTGGTGAAACAAGTACATTTATTTTACTTGTTGCAGCAATTTTCTTATCAGTTAGAAAAGTCATTGATTGGCGTATTCCAACTGTTTATATTGGGACAATATTTTCATTATCACTCATTGTTGGTATTTTTCATCAACAACCATTATCATATAGTTTATTCCATGTCTTAACAGGTGGAGCTATGTTTGGGGCAGTGTTTATGTTAACAGATCCGGTAACCGCTCCTACAAGTATTCCTGGTCGTATTATTTTTGCGATTGGTGCTGGTATGTTAACGGTACTACTTCGTTTAAAGAGTAATTATCCAGAAGGTGTTATGTTTGCGATTCTACTCATGAATATGATGACGCCGGCAATTGAAATGTGGATTGATGGTAATCAAGTGAAACAAGAAAAAAATAATATGGTGAAGATTGGCATTATGATTGTTGTATCAATCGCAGTAGCCATCTTATGTGCAGTAACTATTGCGCCAAAACAACCAGTAAAAGCAGCTGTTGAAGTTAAAAAAGGTTCACCAATGAACATTTCGGATGATTATGGTAACTTTAAAGCGAAAGTAGTTAGTAAGGATGGTTTAAAATATGTTGTTTCAAGTCATGGTTATGGCATGATTGATCCTGATGGACATTATAAATCAGGTGGTCATGAAATGAAGGACAATGTGTTCGAAATTACCTTGGATGAAAATCATAAAGTAGTTTCTATCGTTTGTAGTACATTCGCTGATACAACTGGTATTGGTGATGTAGCGGTGAATGATTTAAGTAGTTTTGTTGGTTTAGATAGTTCTAGCGATGAATTAAGTGTTGATGCGGTTAGTGGAGCAACATGGACTAGTAAGTCAGTGATGGCTGCATTACAAGCAGTTTCAGCAGAAGTGAAGGCGGTGAAATAATGAAAAAGATAGTATTTCTTACAGTCTTTTTGGCAATCATCAGTGGTGTAGCTGGTGGTGCATTGGCTTATGTTAATCAAATTACAGCTCCAATTATTGAAAAAATGAGTATTGAAAAAGAAAAAGCGAATCTAGTATTGTTGTTTCCTGATGCTACATTTAAGGAAATTGACTTTAAAGATGATAGTAAATTAGTAAAAGGTGCTTACGAAGCAGAAGGTAAAGCGTTGATTTATAGAGTTGAAGTAAACGGTTATAGTTCTGCAGCACCAATATCGTTTATGATTGCGTTTGATTTTGATGGTAAAGTTTCTGGATTTACGGTGTTAAATCATCAAGAAACAAGTGGCTTTGGTAGCCGTGTTGCAACCGATGAATATAAGAGTATCGTTGTTGGTAAGACTTGTAAGGATGAATTTCCATTGTTATCCGGAGCTACAGTATCAACAACTGCTGTAGTTAAGGGAATTAATGCGGCAAAGGCTGTCTTTGAAGCTAGTAAAGGGATGAAATAGGGGGAGAAATCATGAGTAGAATGGAAAATTTTAAAGCTGGTTTCTTTAAAGAAAACCCAGTGTTTAGTCTTTATTTAGGTGTTTGTTCCGCTCTAGCGATTACGACTAATTTAAATAATGCGTTAGGAATGGGTGTTTCAGTTATTTTCGTGTTAGTGTTATCAAATGTTATTATTTCAGCAATGAGAAATATTATTCCAGAAGATATTCGTATTCCAGTATATATTGTTATTATCGCAACGTTAGTTACGATTATTGAAATGTTGATTCATGCCTTTGCGCCAAGTTTATATACAGCGTTAGGTGCGTTTATTAACTTAATTGTTGTAAACTGTATTATTTTAGGTAGAGCGGAAGCATTCGCAAATCAAAATACGGTATTTGATTCGATGTTGGATGGTATTGGTATGGGTATTGGTTATACTCTAAGCATATCAGCAATGAGTATTATTCGCCAAATTCTTGGTACTGGTCTTTTAAATCTATCGAATCCGTTTACTGAAGCCTTAATCTTCGAAATTAGATTATTGCCTCAAGGATTTGAAATTCCGTTATTTACAACCGCTGCTGGAGCATTCTTAACGTTTGCTTTGTTAGCGGCAGCGTTATCGGCATACAATAACCGTCAAGTAGGAGGTAAGAAATAATGTCTAATATTTTCTCAATGTTTTTAGCGGCAGTTCTTATCAACAACGTTATTTTGACAAAATTCTTAGGAATGTGTCCATTTTTAGGAGTTTCTAAAAAATTAAGTTCAGCAATTGGTATGGGTCTAGCAGTAATTTTCGTTATTGTTAGTGCTTCTATCTTTACGTATATTTTATATTATGCGGTATTATTACCTAATAATATGGCGTACATGAAATTAATTACGTTTATTTTAGTTATTGCGGCTTTTGTTCAATTTGTCGAAATGATTATTAAAAAGTATTCTCCAGCACTATATAAATCACTTGGTATTTATTTACCATTAATTACGACAAACTGTGTTGTTCTCTTTGTTGCTTTAGATAACATTTCTGCAGGTTATAACTTTATTGAAATGCTTGTGTATAGCTTTGCGGTTCCATCGGGTTTCTTGTTAGTATTAATTATCTTTGCGACGATTCGTGTTCGTTTAGAATCAAGTAATGTACCAAAAGCATTTGATGGAAATCCAATTGCACTTATTATTGCGGCAATCATGGCCTTAGCATTTGGTGCATTTGCTGGTCTAGTATAATGGTACAAGTGTTGTTGATGTTCGTCGTCTTAGCGACGGCATATGGAGTATTGTATTATTTTAATCATCGTACACCAGTACCTGAAGGGTGTGAACACTTAAAGGCAGACTGTGAAGGATGTAAAATACATTCATGTGGAAACAATCCGATTTTCGATCGTAGTAAAGGAGAAAATGTATGATACAAGCAACGATCATGATGATCATCGTAGGTGGAGCTTTAGGTGTGTTATTAGGAATTGCGGGAAAATTTTTCTATGTTGAACCAGATTCACGAGTAGAAGATGTAACGGCACTTTTACCGGGATACAATTGTGGTGGTTGTGGTTTTCCAGGGTGTTCAGGTTTTGCGGATGCGATTGTTAATGAGGGGGCAGAGCCTACTCATTGTAAACCTTGTAAACCGGAACAACGTGCTAAAATTGAAGAATACATGAAAGCACATGCTTAGGAGAGGTTAAAAACTCTCTTTTTTTTAGGAAAAATGAAGAATGACGGTAATAATTAATGGAGGGTACTATGAAAAGAATGTTGATTGTTATCGTTATTGTTTGTATCAATTATTTTTGTTTTAATTATGTGATTGAAAAACGGTTAGATTGTGTGGAGGTGATTGTTGCAAGTTGTGATATATTGCCTAGAACAATCATTAAGAAGGAACATGTATCGAAACGACTTATCCCTAAGGAATTGGTGAGTGATGATTATGTAGTGGATGAGAGTAGTATTCTTAATAAAGTTGTTAGTATTCAAGGAATGATTCCTAAAAACACACCATTTTTTAAAAGTGTTGTAGAAACATTAGAGACGACAATGGATTATGCATCACTACAGTTGTTTGAAAATCAAGTAGCTATTTCTCTTGAAGCAGATAAATTACATATGAATGTTGCATCCATTGCGGTTCATCAAAAAATTGATCTTGTTCTGAGTGTAAATGTTCGTGGTAGTAACCCTCAGCTTGATACGTTGTTTGAACATGTTCGAATTCTTTCTATAAAAGATCGTAAAGGATATGAAATGACGGATAAAAATAGTACGAGAATCCCTTATTTGGTAACGATTGCGGTGGATAAAGAGGATGTAAATGTATTGATGATGGCTAGTAAAGTTGGTGTGTTAGAAGTTGTTGTACCATATGATACGTATACTAGTACAGAAGAGGCAACGTTGAACAAAGAAAGTGAGCTTGTTAAATCGCTATTAGTTGAATAAATATTTTACGTAGTTTTAACGTGATTAACACATCATTTTAATGCTTTCTTTAGATAATAAGACAATAAAGAAGGGGGCTATTATGATTGCGGTAATTGATATAGGAGCCAATAGTATTCGTTGTTCGTTTTACACGATTCAACCTTTAACACCAGTAATTAATAAAAAACAAGTTGCTGGATTAGCAGGAGATATAGTAGATTCAAATTTATCAATACAGGGAATTAATAAATTAATTCAAATCTTACGTGATTTTAAAGTGACCATTGAACGACTTCATGTCGAGCGTGTTATTGTTTTTGCCACTGCTTCACTTAGAAATTGTGCTAATAGAGAAGAAGTTGTTTGTAAGGTATTTGAAGAAACAGGTTTTGAAATTAATGTATTAAGTGGTCAAGAAGAGGCTAATTTTGCTTATTTAGGCGCTAAAGAATTGTATGATTTAAAGGACGGTTTATTGATTGATATTGGTGGTGGTAGTACGGAACTAGTTTTTTATCGTGATTATGCGGTACAGTTTGCGACATCATTAAATGTTGGTTCATTAACGTTATATAATAAATGGGTGAGTAATTTAATACCGACGTTAAAAGAAATGGAAAACATTGAAAGTGAAGTAAAAAATCAATGTCGCAGAATTAAAATTAAAGAGGATATTAAATGTGATGAGGTGTGTGGTGTTGGTGGTAGTATTCGTGCTGCCTTTAAATTAAAACAAGCCATTCATTATGATAAAAAATCAAACAGCATTAGTTGTTCGGATATTAATCGTTTACTTCGTCGTAAAAACGAAAAAGAATACATTAGTAAAATTATTAAAGTGGCTCCAGATCGTATTCATACGATTACAGTTGGTTTAATTATTTTAAAAACAATTACAAAACATTTTGATTGTCAAAAGATATTTTCTAGCGATTATGGTGTAAGAGAAGGATATTTACGTTGGGTGCTTAGCCATGAGTAATTCCTACTTTCAAAATCGTGAGTATTCTTGGTTACAATTTAATCAGCGAGTATTGGAAGAGGCTGATGATATCGATGTTCCATTATTAGAACGTTTTAAATTCCTTGCGATTTTTAATTCGAACTTAGATGAATTTTTTATGGTTCGAGTAGGTAGTTTAACTGACTTTGAAAAGATTGATCCAACACATGTGGATATACGTGGTAATATGACGTATCATCAACAATTAAAAATGATTAATAAATGGTTGAAACCAATTCTTCAATATAAAGATGAGGTTTTTAATCGTTTAATGGAAGATTTTAAAAAGCAAGACATTCACTTTCTTTATAGTAAAGAAATGAGCGAGGATCGCTTAAAAATAGCTAAAAGACTGGTAAAATCAACAATCATTCCTTTATGTTCACCAATTATTTTAGATAAGCGTCATCCTTGGCCTCACTTATTAAATAAATCGACATCTATTTTTGTAAGTTGTAAAAAAGGGGATAAAACTTGGTATGGAGTTTGTAGTATTCCAGTCAATTGTCCTACAATCATGCAATTACCTGCCAATGGCAGTTATTACTTTTTTACGATTGATATTTTATTGGAACAATTGAAATTTATTTTTAAAGGGTTTGAATTAGTAAATTACGTCGTGTTTAGAATTACAAGAAATGCGGATTTAGCTCAAGATGAAAAAGATTTGGAAGATGAAGATTTTAGAGCTACCATTAAAAAACAAATTATCAATCGTAAAAAACAACCGATTGTACGTGTAGAAGTGTTAAAAACAACGGAAGATGTTTTATTAACTGAATTGTGTCGACGATTAAGTATTGATAAAAATAGTGTTTTTATGAGTGATTCCATATTAGATATAAATTCAGTATTTTCTTTAAAGATGATTAATACGGCTAATTATCCTTTTTATCGTTCAAAAGAACTGATACGTTTTAAAGATGATACGTATTTCCATACTTTACAGAAAAAGGAATTGTTATTGTCGTATCCATATGAATCAATGCAACCATTTATCGATATTTTATTTTGTGCGAGTAATGATAGTTTAGTTCAATCGATTTCGATTACGTTGTATCGTGTAGCAAGTTCTTCTCAAATCATTGAAGCATTAATTCGAGCCTCTGAAAATAATATTGCGGTAACGGTTTTAATTGAATTACGAGCTCGTTTTGATGAAGAACACAATATTGAAGTATCAAAACGATTGGAAGACGCGGGCTGTACGATATTCTATGGATTAGAAGATAAAAAAGTTCATTCTAAATTGTGTGTTATTAAACGAAGTAATAATGAATACATAACATATATTGGTACTGGTAATTTCAATGAGAAAACAAGTCGCTTATATACGGATTTAGCATTAATTACATGTGATACTTCGATTGGTAAAAAAGCTGATCAATTAGTTAAGGATTTATTAATTAATGAATTAGGAAATTATGAACCTTTATTAGTAGCGCCAATCAATTTCAAGAAAACGATGATTCAATACATTGAACAAGAAACGGAAAAAGGCAGTAATGGTAGAATCTTTTTAAAGATGAATTCGATGACTGATATTGAACTTATGGAAAAATTGAAAGATGCATCGGTCGCAGGATGTCAAGTAACGTGTTTAATTCGTGGTATTACATGTTTATTACCTTCAGTAGTTCCTTATACGGAAAATATAAAAATAATGAGTTTAGTTGGTCGCTATTTAGAACATTCTCGTATTTTTATCTTTGGTGATATGATTTATGGTAAAACGATTATTTCTTCAGCGGATTGGATGACAAGAAATACCGAACGACGAGTTGAAGTTGCCATAGAAATTAAAGATATTGACAATAAAAAGAAAATTGCATCCATAATTGAATGTTGTTTAGCGGATAATCGTAAAATTAGAATTGTGAATAATCAAGGGAAAATGCTGAAACCAGTACAACAAACACCGGTGTATACGTGTGTCGATGCTTTACAAAACATGGAATTTCCATATGTAGTAAAAAAAGAAAGTTGGTTTCAAGAGATGAAACGCTACTTTCAAAGAATGGGATAAAAAAATCGTCAACATGTTGACGATTTTAATTTATCTCGGCTATATAATTTCCTGTTTCATCTAATACATCTTCAATGGTTGTATTAAATCTCTGTTGTAAGATAACTCTTGCTCTTTCTACGGTAATTCCAGTAGAACCACCAGAGTGTTTAGCCATACTACCAGTACCTAAACCAATTTTTTCAAGAATAGTCATTTTTTCGATTAATTGTTGATTTACTGGTAATCCTTTAACTAAACGCGCTTCCATTCGCGGTAAAATAATTCGTTGATATTGTTTTGTTGATTGACGAATTCCTTCTTCAACTAAACCTTCACTACGGGCAAAGATTTCTGTGGCAAGTTTTAAGTTTCCTTTTTTATATGCTTGCTCACCTACCTCGACTCCTAATTTAGCCATTTCCAAGAAGTGTCTACTTTTGTATTTTACAGCAGAAATAACTTTATCGACATCATCAAATGCTTCGGTCTGTCGTGCTTTATCTACGACACGTAGAAAGTCAAGCCATTTGCCATACGATTCTTTTCCGGTTGCTTCAACGATGGATTGGTCAGCTAATTTGGCAAAGTTACTCGCAAGCTGTTCTGAAGCGGCAGTTCTACCAACGGATACGCGATAGAAGAACTTATTGTATTCTTTTGCGACCACATGTTCAGCGATATCATCAAATTGACCAGTTAACTTATTAAACACGCGGAAGGTTAAGTCTTTATCAAATGGAACTGTTCCAGTAATACTTGCGGCATTACCTGTAGCACTTACATAAACAACATCATCCAATGAAACACCTAATTGTTTCGCTAATCTTCTTCGTGTTAATTCTGTTGCTTTTTCGTAAATTTCATTCATTGTGTTGTTAAATGTTGCCCTTGCTGCTCCAGAAATCATTGTTTTGCTTTCTTTTAATTGGTGTAATGCATGTTTATCCATTTGAATCGATAAAACAATTTTTTTAAGTTGTTCTTTTGTCATTGTTGGATCGTTAATCGCATTGACTAAATTATTTACTTTAATTAAACCTTGTTTTCTACCTTCAATATATGCCATTTCTTTTAATACGGATATTGAATCTTCATTGGCTAATTTTGTCGTTCTAATTAAATCATCAATTGTATTTTCTGCTTGTTTTAAGCACTTTGTTATTGTTTTACTAGAAGATAAAATCCTCTGACTCATATTTGCCGTAGTGAACAATTGTTTGCTTTTAGTGAGTAATTCTTCGACCGTTTCTTCAGTAAGCTCTGTTGCAGCTTTTTTTAAACCAGCACTAATACCGGATTTAAACATACCTTTGGTTGCTAGAATACCACCTCGAATCCCTTTTCCTATCGCAAAACCTAAGGCTAACTCTACGATTGCTGTTTTAGCGCCAATAAAGCCAGCTTCTAAATAGCTATTGCCACCTTTATGAGCATAATCAACCATTGAACCTAGTGATTGAACGGCTAAAAAGTATATTTCTGAAGTTCCTAAAGTTTGGACAGCACAGCCAATTCTAAGGGCTATGGCTACGCCAGAACTTGAAAAGGATGTTAATGCTAAGTGAGTGGCGTCCAACAACATTTGACTTGTGGAAGATTGATCAAATTCCGTTTGATAATCACCAAGTTCTCCAGTAACATATCGTGAATATAGATACAATATTCCATAATAGTCTGGTAAATAATAACCAAAATCAATGTGGTATCCTTCTAACATCACATTAATTTTATAGTAGAGAGGTCGTAAGGAATAGAAATTATCGACATTTTGAACTTGATGTTGAATCCGCATTAAATTCTCTGTCATCTTTTTATCTTCTAATTCATATTTATTAATGTCACTAATACTGGTTTTAATTCGATACGGTTGAGATAGTAATGGTACTTCTTTTTCATCAGTAAATGTTCTATTGTTCCATCGAACTTGAATCTTTAATTTAGCTTTTCCTCGATTTGGAGCAACTAAAATACCATTTGTCGCAAAGCACGTAAATACCATTTCGTTATTGAGTTCTTCGACTTTATCAAAACTAAAATTAAATTGTAGATATTCACATGGTTTTTCTATTTTTTCGCCTTTCGCATCTTTAAAGATGGTGTCACAAGGAATATCTTCAATGGCTAAGGCTACATCCTCACAAACAGGATTTCGCATTTGACCAGTTTCTGTATCCCACGTATACAGTAGGGCAGTAATACGATTTAATGCTGGCATTACTTGTACTTTTTTTCTGCCATCTTCAGGTTCTTGGATTGCTTCTTTATCTGGGTTGTATTTTACATAGAAACAATTTAAATGATCAATTTTTAAATGAACACCTTCATGATAACGTAAGATGGATATAGATTCTCGATATGTTTTATCGTTGCTGATTACAGTTACTTCACATGGGAAGTTTTCAATGGCACCGGCAACACCTTTAGTAGTTCCATTTTCAGTGACTCTTAGCCAATAAACACCATCTTCATCTTGATACGTAGAGGATACAAAGCTAGAACTTATGATTGCTGAGGATACATCGCAATTGTCATCCATGCCAATTAATATCAATGGTAAGTCGAATTGTTGTTTGCCACAAGCGATAAATGCTAAGAATTCTTGTGGGATAATAATTTCTGGTTCGCCTAATACGTTAAATTTAATATTGTTAGTAATGGAAGAAAAATCTTGTTTAAACGTGATACTAACGATACAATAATCAAGTTTTGAATAAGCCTTCATCACAGCACCTTTGTATTGTTTTACAATTGACGTTGTTACGATTTCACAATTTTCAACACTTTCAAATTTAATTTTTTCAGTTAAATCATCGCGTTGTATTGTTTTATTATCACTAGTTATTTCAATGATACGGGCAAATACACTAACTTCTTGACCACCTGAGACAGTATCACCAAAATCCTTGGTAAAGACCATTTTAAAGGTACTTTTCTTTTTATCTTTTTCTTTTTTCTTTTTTTGTGTTTTGCTTAAAGCTGTAGCGATAACCCCACCAATAGCTACACCGGCCGCTACACCGATATCATTTTCATCAGTATTTTCATCGTAAGGTTCATTATCTGTTTCGTAATTATTGTCATCTGTTTTATTGGATGAATTATCATTGAAGAATGGAATGACGACACTATTTTCTTTTTCATCATTTTCTACTTTACTTGCATCTTGATTAACGACAATTTTTTCTTCACCTTCTAAACGATAGTGATAAAGAACAGTCACTGGTACTGACTCTCCTTTTTTACTATTACTGCCGATATAAGCGAAGTGTAGACGAATAACAAGGTGGTTGTCTTCTTGAGGGAAACTAGTAAAATTCGTTATAACATTGATGGTTATCGTTTTACCCGAATAAATTTTAGCTGGTTTATATAAGGAGTGAACTAATGGACTCACTGGTGGTGTGTATGGAATTAAATTTTCATCTTCATTACCTTGACGTTTATAGCTATTGTCAATAAAAAGACCTCTAGCATACACTAGTTCCATTTTTTCTATTGGATTTTCCGAGTTTCTTACTAGATTTCCTTTTAAATACGTGCGCTCATATTGAAAATAAGTGTATTGAACATCGATTGGGAAATCCTCTTGATTAATGCCAATAACAGTTGGTAGTGGCGTCCATTGAAACATCGCGGATGTTCCAGAATCGACCAAATCATAATAAACATTGATTGATTCTTCCGTTATTGGTGTTCTACTGTTTTCTGTGATAGTTAATTGATTATCACCGAAAGATATATTCTTTACTTTTTTATTATCAGCAGCGAGAGTATCACCAACATACACTTTTATTCCACCGATATATTCATAGCTACTATCAGGATAATACTCAACATGGTCAAAAACCCATCTTGGATCTTCCTTGGTGGTTGATTTGACTGTTGTAGTACAAAGTGAAAGCATGACAAAACAAAAAATAATTTTTCTTCCTATTCGCATAATCCACCTCATTGATACTTACATTGTAAACGATTTAATGGTAGATTCTATCACCTATTCGGATGATTTCAATAGTTTATTAAAAAATGGTGAAAAAAA
>CAZTII010000049.1:0-14488 GCA_964613305.1 uncultured Erysipelotrichaceae bacterium | reverse complement strand
AATGGAATTTCTTTATTGTCGGAGTTATTAGGAAATAAGGCTGAGTCTCATTAAAAGATTGATTAAGCGGCAACTTCCATGTACAATTATACAAGAAGATTGAGGTGGCTATGGAAACAGTAATTAAAATAGAAGGTGGACACCTTCTTGAAGGTGAAGTAAAAATTAGCGGTAGTAAGAATGCGACTGTTGCCTTAATTCCGGCAGCGATATTAGCGGATGGACCGGTTACCATTGTTGGTGTACCTAGAATAGATGATGTCAAATCGTTGACAGTATTACTTGAACATTTAAATGTGAACGTGCAATTTAAAGCAGAAGATCATATTATTATCGATCCGAGAAATATGATTAATTCACCGATGGAGCATCGTGCAGTGACAAAGCTTCGTGCTTCGTATTATTTTATGGGTGCTTTACTTGGAAAATACGGTGAAGTGAAAATGAAGATGCCAGGGGGATGTTATTTAGGTCCTCGTCCGATTGACTTGCATTTAAAGGGCTTTGAGGCACTAGGCGCTACGGTTGATTATGTGGAAGGTGCCTATGTCATTAAGGCGGAGAAGTTAGTTGGGAGTAAAATATTCTTAGATATTTCTTCTGTTGGTGCTACTATTAATATTATGATGGCGGCGGTAAAAGCAGAAGGAAAAACGGTCATTGAAAATGCGGCAAAAGAGCCGGAGATTATTGATGTGGCAACACTGTTGAATAAGATGGGTGCTAAAGTTCGTGGTGCTGGTACAAACGTGATTACGATTGAAGGTGTAACGGAATTACATGGTTGTTTCCATGAAATTATTCCTGATCGTATTGAAGCTGGAACATTTATTATTTTAGCGGCAGCTGCTGCTAAAACAATGAAAATTTCGAATATTATTCCTCAACACTTAGATTCATTGTTGTCTAAATTGATTGAGATGGGTGTGAACCTTGAAGAGGATGTGGATAGTGTTACGATTCATCAAAGCGAACAACTAAAAGCGATTGATTTATTAACATTGCCTTATCCTGGATTTGCGACTGATTTACAACAACCTTTATCTGCTTTAATGACGCAAGCTGAAGGAGCTAGTATGGTTCGTGATACGATTTATCCGGAACGCTTTAAACATTGTTGGGAGTTACAGAGAATGGGTGCTAACATTGAAATGGCTCAAGGAAGTGCTAGCATTAAAGGCCCAACGAAGTTGTATGGAGATATCGTTAGTGCGACTGATTTACGCTGTGGTGCGTGTTTAGTGATTGCTGGCTTAATTGCGGATGGTGTCACAGAAATAAGAAATGTAAGCCATATTGATCGTGGTTACGATGATTTAGATGGTAAATTACAGGCTTTAGGCGCTAAAATATGGCGCGAGGATGTTGAATGAAACATCTTGGTACAAAACAACTACTAAGTAGGCGATGCATTCTTCGCCCTTTTGCTTTCAGTGATGCTCATTCTATGTTTAAATGGGCTAATGATGTTGAGGTTGTTCAATATTTGACGTTTTCACCTCATAAAAGCGTGAAGGATAGTGAAGAAATTCTTTCTCAATGGATTGATGATTATTATAAGAAAGACCATTATCAATGGGCAATTGAATTCAATGGCATTGTGGTAGGAAGTATTGGTAGTGTGGATTGTGATGAGTCAACAGAGACCATTACGATTGGTTATTGTTTAAACCGATTGTATTGGAATCAAGGAATTATGACGGAATGTTTAAAGCGAGTTGTTCAGTTTTTCATGGAAGAAGTTGGTGTGAATCGATTACAGATGCGTCACGATGTTAACAATGTTGCTAGTGGTAAAGTTATCGTGAAGGCAGGATTTCATTTTGAAGGTGTTTTAAAACAAGATCAGAGATGTAATAGTGGTTTATCGGATGTAGCGTACTATCGCTTATTGAAAACCGAGTATAGAGGTGAGGTGGTAAAATGAGACAACAATCGTTGTTTGAAATGTTACAATTTCCCATTAAAATTTTATTTATAGGTATTATCTTATTAGGGATGGGTAATCTATTAACGAACAGTGTTTTCGAAGTGTTTTGGAAAATTCAAAATCCAATGTGGTTTTTATTTGGCGAAGCAATGGTTAAAATTGGTGGATATTTAGTTATTTATTTTCCATTTTATTTTTTATTGCGTTTAGTGTTGTATCGTACCAATATTACAACGACATTGATGATGGGCTTAGTTGGATATATTTCTTTTTTAGTGTTTACAATGTTTTTTTCGCCGATTAATTTACCGAATACAGCAACATATCCGTCACTAGGTATTATGTTAAATACATCGCGTATCCCTTCTTTAGCAAGTAGAGTAAGCTATCCGCTACAAACTGGTCTTATCGCAACGATTGCGATTACAATATCAACGCGTATCGCTTTTTCTCTTACAAGGAATAAATCATCGTATGGTTTCTTTGGTTTTGTCGATCGCGATGTTTCTGGTCTTATGTTAAGCATTGTGTTTGCTTGTGGTATGGCATGGCTAGTATCTAATGGTTGGCCACTTGTTATTACTTCTCTTACAAACGCGTTTAAATTTATCGCGAGTGATATATCCAATCCTATTAATATGTTTACGTATGGCATATTGGAACGTGTCTTATCCGCAACTGGTATTGGTCAATTAATTAAACAACCATTTTGGTTTGGTGAATTAGGCGGTACAACAGTAAATATGGTTGGTGAAAGCATTGCGGGTGACGTTAATATTTGGACATCCCTTGTTTCTCAAAGCTTAATTCCGCAATCAGCTGGACGTTTTATTACACCATATTATGTGCTAAATTTATTTGCGATACCAGGTATGTTGATTGCGATGTACATGGTGAACAGTGATAAAATTGAAAAACGTCGTATTCGCTTATTTTTTGTTCTAGCAATTCTTGTGAGTATGTTTACAGGTATATTATTGCCATTAGAAATTGTATTAATGTTGGTATGTCCAATGTTGTTTGTGTTTCATATTTTATTTACTGGATCATTATATGGTATGTTTGCGGTCTTTAAAATTAATTTAGGGTTTAGTTATTCTGGAAGTACAATGACGGCATTACCGGGAACATTGATGGAATTTATGGTGTATGTAAAGAATCCGAATTATTCACGAGTGATTCAGTTGATTGCGATTATTGGTGCTTTTACCTTTCTTATCTATTTTATTGTGACAAGTGCTTATTTTAATTATTTAGCAATTGACTTATTTAGCAGTGGTAGTTTAAAACATAAAGTGTTAGGAACAATTAAAGCTGTTGGTGGAATTGAAAACATTAAAATGATTCATGCATCGATGACTCGATTGACAATTCAAGTATTTGATCCGCGCCTTGTTGATGTTGGGTTAATACGCTCCCTTGGAGCTAGTAAAATTACAGAAACACGGGCTGGTATGGCGATTGATTATGGCGCTGGAAGTACGATGATTAAACGAGGCATTGAAGCAGAACTGATGAACGATAAAAGAGTTTAGGAGGATTATTTATGTTGCATGTACTGAATCACCCACTGATTACGCACAAATTAACGCAAATGCGTCGCATTGAAACAGGGACAAAGGATTTTCGTCAAAATCTTGATGAAATTGCGGGATTGATGGCTTATGAAATTTGTCGCGATTTGCCTGTAGAAGAGGTTGTAATACAAACTCCGGTGGCAAGTTGTACATCGTATCAATTGTCGAAGGATATTGTCTTGGTGCCTATTTTGCGTGCTGGTTTAGGGTTAGTGAATGGTATTACTGATTTAATTCCAACGGCGAAAGTTGGTTTTATTGGGTTGTATCGTGATGAAGAAACATTAATGCCGCATGAATATTTTGCGAAATTTCCATCGACGATGGCTGATGCGGTTACGATGATATTGGACCCGATGCTAGCGACTGGTGGTAGTGCAGTGGCTGCGATTGATAATATTAAACAACGTGGTGGTAAAATTATTAAATTGGTTTGTTTAGTTGGAGCTCCAGAAGGGGTGAAACTAGTGGAAGAAGCTCATCCTGATGTTGATATTTATTTAGCGGCGTTGGATAGTCATTTAAATGAAAAAGGATACATTGTCCCAGGTTTAGGAGATGCGGGCGATCGTATCTTTGGCACAAAATAAAAACCCTTATTGGGTTTTTATTTTGTGGTTAGTTGAATATCTTCGATATGGTATGGTTCATTTCGTAAACCGCGAACAAAGATATTGACGATATCACCATCAAATTGTGTCCATGAACATTTGATGAGTTCTTCGATGGCCACTGTATATTCTCTACGCGCTTGATAACAACGATTGGCGGTCATCGCTTCAAAGGCGTCGGCTACACAGATAATGCGTGAAGCGAGTGGAATTTCGGTTCCTTTTAAACCATAAGGATATCCATTTCCATCCCATCGTTCATGATGATGAAGAACGATGGTAGCGAAGCGGTGGTATTCGTCGACCGATTTTAATATTTGATAGCCGATTTCTGAATGTTTTTTCATTGCTTCGTATTCATCGAAATTTAATCGTGCTTGTTTTCTTAATACTTCTGAAGGAACGGCAATTTTACCAATATCGTGTAATAAGGCCGCTGTTTTAATATCATTAATTTCTTCGTAACTTAACTTCATTTCACGTGCAATCAGTTCACTAAAGAGAGATACACGTTCACTATGGACTTGTTCATTATCGTATTTAAGGTTAATGTTTCTTAATACTGTTTCGATTGTTTTTATGCGCATGTTTTTACTGCTCATTAGTTTATCTTTATACATTTGATTTTCAGCGATTGTTCGTATCGTTTCTATTTCTTCTTCCATTGTCGTTTTTGTCATATACCCAATAGCGAGGGAAATAATGAAATGATCATCGTTTGTCTTACATTGATTGATTATCGTTGATTTTAATTTTTTGGCGTATTCTTGAGATGAATTGGTGGATAAAATCATAAATTCATCACCACCAATACGTCCAGCAACATCGTTTTCACCGATGGATGATTGAATGATTGTAGCAACTTTTTGTAGTAGTTTATCACCCATATCATGACCAAAGGCATCATTTGTTAGTTTTAATCCATTCACATCAATATACATAAAGGTTAAAGGTAATTTATCGGTAGTGTTATTTTCAATACTGATTCGCTCTAAGGCACGTCGATTGTATAATCCAGTTAAGAAGTCATATGTGCTTAAATATTCATTTTCGCGCTGTTTTATCATCTTTTCCGTACTATCTCTAAAGACGATAACAGAACCCTTTAAATTTCCTTTACCGTCTTTAATTGGCGCAACATTGTTTTCGATGATGTATTCATTACCATCTTTTGATAATAAGATTAGTGGTGTGCTATGCTGTTCAGTAATTTGTTGTTGTATTGGTTTTCTTGTTTTTTCATCGACTACATGTAAAATACTGTTGATTGGCTGACCGATGGCTTCTTGTTGACTATATCCGGTTAATTGTTCAGTAACAGTATTCATCAATTGAATGTTACCGTTGATATCGGTAGAAATAACACCATCACCGATGGATAGAAGCGTTTTGTGGAATAATTCGCGTTCATATTGTAATTTTTTCTGTAAATCACGAATTTCACGTAAATCTATATCGATACTGTACACTTCTTTTCCAAATGGTGTATCATTGACAACTCTGCTCGTTAAAACATCAATTTTTGTTCCGTCACGATGATAATGAGTGCTTTCAATTGCTTTGTAAGAACCACCAAATTCGCATAATTGTTGAAATTTCTTTATGATGATATGTTTAATATCTTCTGGAAAAAAAGTCTCTGTTACCGTTGTTGAAATATCATTATCGGTATAACCATACAATTGTTTGGCGGCTTCATTGACGTATAAAAGTTCACGCTTTTGGTTAAATCCTACGACAGCTACGGATTGTACTGTAGAGAAGATTGTTCTAAAGCGATTTTCACTGAATTCTAAGCGTTTATAGACATCGATTCTAGATAATGTACTGATTAGTTCATAAGCGTATCGTGTTAGTAAATTACGATGATCTTCGGTGTAAGATTTTTTTTGTTTTACTGAATCAAAACCGATAAACCCTTTTAATTCGCCTCGTTTAATCAGTGGAACGGTGATAAGGCTTTGAATGCCTTGAACGCTTAATGTTTCTTTCATAATGCCATCTTCTAAGGTGCTGACATCATCGTAAAATACCGTTTTTCCTTGTTGGTGATCTTCCATCCATACTCCGATTTGTTCAATCGGTCTATTTTGTAAAAAACCAATGAATGGTTCTATTCCTTCACTACACCACTCGTAAGTGTTGGAAGTTGTTTGATTGATGTAATCGTGCATAAAGACATAAATACGATCAGCAGTTACAATTTTACCTAGTTTTTCTAGGGATTTATTGATAATAGGGTCGATATTATCTTTTGTTGCACTAATAAAGCTTGAGGCAATATCGAGCATTACTTTATCTTGAAGATGAGCTATTTCTAATTGGCGCATCATAATGGTGTTTTTTTCTTCAATGGCTTTACGTTTACTAATGTCTAAATGAACCCCAAACATCCATAATGGTTTTCCATCACTTGTCCATGAAAGAACACGTCCGCGACTATTGATCCAAATGCTTTTTCCATTTCTTAGAGTTGCTTGACTATCTAAAATATAGTCGTCAATTTCCTTATTGAATACTTTTTCTAATAATGCTTCCGATAAGGCAAGATCGTTTGGATGTAACATTTTACTCCAAATTTCATAGGAATATGGACCAATTTCTTCTAAAGTATAACCGAGCATTTCTGCCCAACGATGATTAACAATCGTTTCGCCGGTTTGAACATTCCATTGCCATGTTCCAGCATTCATTCCCCATATTACGGCCGCTAGGCTTTCAATCGGATTGAAGGCTTTGTTGGCAATAGAAATTGTAACGTCGTTATCTCGAACTGTTTCTGTTGTGCTTTGTGAGTGGGCAAATGCTGTTATCGTGTTGTATAATTGTTTATTTTCCGCCACATCTTCAGCGTAAATAGTGATAACATCGTCATTAATGGCTTTACTGCGAATGCGAAATTTGTGTTTTTGGTCACCTTTTTCAAAAGTAAAAACGACGTCGTTTTTGTTGTTTAAGCTTTGTTTAAATACTTGTACTAGTTTAGTACCAATAATAGGTCCATATAATTCAATAAAAGTTTTATTAATATCGGTTTTATTTTTATTGAATAAGTCATTATACCGTTTATTAAACTCTAAACATTTAAAATCAGTGATGTTTTGATTGTCATCATAAACAAGTTGATACATCGCAATTGCGGCAATGCTTTCTTCGCTAAGAGTAGAGTGAGGAAAGATGTTAAATACCTCGGGGTAGAGAAAGGATGATTGGTGGTTACATGCGAAAATAAAATGATAAGCATGATATTTGAAGGTAAATGGAATACTAACAAAGGTAGTAGTGTTTGTTTTATTGTTGAAGCTAGTAATTTCTTTTGGTGTCATTGTTTGTTTTAAAGCTAAGTGACTACTTACAGAATATAAGCTATTTTTACATAAAAACTGTGTGTTTAGTTGTTTAGGAAAATTATTAGAAGAAACAATATCGTCATTAGAAACAGTCGCAGCGATAGCACTTGGTGTATACTCTAGTAAATGAGTGAATAATGAATCGATGGTATCCACTTGAAGTAAGTTTAATAATAATTGTGGTAGTTGTAAAAACATGGAACAATCGAAATGACATACTTTTGATGCGATTGTAATTATTATGTTGTTATTTAGTTGATATGGAGTAGATGATGGTTTATAACAAACCATCGTTTCATCACTTTTAAAAGTAATTTGTTGGTTTTCTATGATGTAGTAATCATCACAGTAATCTTCTTTTAGAGATGTCATTACAACAAGGAAACCATCTGAAAAAGAAAAGAGTGAAGCGATTATCGTTTGTGGTTGGTTATTATTATCATTGATAACTTGAATGATTGTTTGATGTTCATTGAATAAGGATAAACAATCTAACGACGAAAAAGAGGTTTGATTTGTTTTGATTAGTTGTTTTTCTTCATTAAAAACGTAATAAATATAGTTTGCTTGTTCCATTATTTGATAAAAATTTTCATTTATTTTTTTAATCATATAATCACCTTATTTGTTTGCGCTATCATTGTATCATAGTGATTTTACATTATCAATTTTTTATAAAAAAATACCGATTAATACAACTAGTTGTACTTATCGGTATATCATTTAATGAGTAACAAAATCACTACCTCGATCATCATTTTTAACGTTAATTTCATTGACATCTAAGAATAAATCAACATAAACTCCTTCTTTCACTAAGAATGGTTTTCCAATGACTTCAATCCAATCATCTTCGTTAGGAAATGGTTTATCGTATTGTAATAAGAAACCTGCCCAACCATCATTGCCACAACATCCAGGTCCAGTACGATAGACGGATGGAAAGGATTTATCACCAAACACTAGATTTTTGTATAAACCTTCGACAATAATGACTTTTCCATCATAATCTTCAAAATTGTAGTAAATATCATTGATTTGCGTAATGAACATTTTTTCACTGATTGTTATTGCGTTTGTACGAATATCGTCTTTTTTTATTGGTGCGATTGATGGTGTTGGTGTTAATAGTGGAGCTTTTGGTCGTTGATTTGGTCTTAGTTGGGAATTGGAGGAACAGCTTGTAAGTAGTAAACATAATAGTAGTAATCGTTTCATCGTGTTATTTTTCCTTTTATCCATGCAAGACTTAAAAAGAGTAAATGCACTATGGCGATTGTTGCCCCTGATGGTGTTGAGAAAGCATAGGAACTAGTTAGTCCAATCGTAAAGGCAACAATAGCGATTAGAACGGATATCATTGTGAGTGATTTAAAGGTTTTAGTGAAGTGTAGCCCAGTTAAGGTTGGGAAGATGATTAAACTTGAAAGTAGTAACGAACCCATCATTCGCATTCCTAAAACGACGATAATGCTTGTTAGAAAAGCGATTAATAATTGATAGAAATTCGTGTTTATTCCTGTTGCTTTGGCGAAGGCTTCATCAAACGTCGTTGCAAATATTTTGTTGTAAGAGAGTAAATAAATGATAATGACTAATAGACAACAAATGACACTAATTGTGACATCGCTTTTTTTCATTGCTAGAACACTTCCGAATAAATAATTACATACATCGGTATTTAATCCAGTACTTAAGGAGACAATCATGACACCGATTGCTAGGGATGCGGTGGATATCATCGCAATGGCCCAATCACCTTGCATTTTAGGATGATTATTTATTTTTAGTAAAAAGAAGGAAGCGATAACAGTTAGTGGTAATGATAGTTGTAGCGGTGGTAAGTTTAAAGCGCTTGCTAGGGCTAGGGTGGCAAATCCTACATGGGATAAACCATCACCAATCATGGCATAGCGTTTTAGTACGAGGGTTACACCTAGTAAGGATGCGGCGATGGATAATAAGAGTCCAACAATAAAAGCACGCACCATAAAGGGATATGACATCATTTCTAGAAATATGGTCATAGTGTACCTCGATAATCGTCAATGGTTCCGATAAAATGTTTTTCTTTACTCGTATCAATGACGTGCGTTGCGACGTTTAATGCTTGTTCTATATGGTGGGATATCATAACGATGGTGTAGTTGTTTTGATGTAAGAGTTTTAATTCTTCCATTAGTTCATTGGCGATGGTTGTATCTAAGCCAGTTAATGGTTCATCCAATACTAAAAGTTGTGAACTTGCAAGTAATGCTCTTGCCAGTAGTACACGTTGTTGTTGACCACCGGATAATTGTTGGAAACTCTTATGGCGAATGTCATAAATATTGAGTTGTTTTAAACAATCGATGGTTTTTTGTTTTTCTTGTTTATTGAAAAATGGTCGTGTTGTTAATTTATTTGTATGACCAGAAGAGACTACTTCCCATATGGATGCGGGAAAGGTTGACTGAATGCTGTTTTTTTGCGGTAAATAGCCGATATCAGTACAAGGAAGTTGATAGGTAATAGTTCCCGAATGTGGTTTTTTAAGCCCTAATAGTCCTTGGATTAGAGTTGTTTTTCCACTTCCATTATCACCGATTACGACCCAAAAATCATTTTTATTGATGTCCCAATGAATATCTTTGCATACGATAGTATTATCGTATGCAAAGGATACATTGTTACAACTGATTAATGTCATTATTGAAGTAATTGTTTTAGGACTTGAATGTTGTTTTTCATAATGGATAAATAGGTAACATTGTTGTTGAAATCATCAAGAGAAACATTGTGACAAGAGTGTAGTTGTACAATTGCACATGATGTTGCTTCACTGATTGTTTTTGCGATTAATTGATCAGAAAATTCAATTGTTGCGATTGTAGTAATATTTTTTTCTTTTACTGTTTCAATGAGTTCTTGAATTACTTTGGAACTGACATCCGCATCATTGTTACAATTAACATATGGTGAAATAATGGTTAAGTCATAGTCATGGGCAAAATAGTTAAATGGATTGTGATCGGCGACCATGATTGTTTTTTTAGTGTCAGTTAAGGCTTTAATTTCATTATCGTACTGTTGTAAGGTAGAAAGTACACGGTCTCGATTTTTAATGAGTTGATCATTGTCGAAATGTTTTGTTTCGATTAATGCATCAGTGATAGTTTTCACCATCGCTTCACTGTTTCTTAGTGATGTCCAAATGTGTTCATCGTGATGATGATCTTCTTCATGTTCTTCTTCGTGAACTTCAACACTTTTAATTAATTGTACGATGCTGTCTTTTTTATCGATGGCATCAATAGTTTTAGTGAGCCACGTTTCATTTTCTCCACCTATGGTAAACATGATATTTGACTTTTGAATCGCGATAATATCATTTGGTGTTGGTTCAAAGGAATGAGTATTTGCTCCTGGTGGCACTAACATGACAACATTCGTGTCATTTGGGACGAGTTCTTTTACTAAGGAATAAATAGGGAAAATACTCGTTACAATCGTAAAGTTAGAAGTTGTGACTGGTTTATTAGTACAACTTACTAGTGATAAAAGTAGGATAAAACAAAGTATAATTTTTTTCATAAGTCCTCCTTTAGTTGATATGATGATAAATTGTTTATCATAGTGACAATTTTTGTTTTAAAGTGATTGGAGTTTGATGTTTTAATAATAGAATTGTTGTATAATACTTAGAAGGGTGTAGTATGATTTGAAGTTCAATTAGGGTTAGTATTGATGGCGGAGGTGTTGTAATTTCATTTGTGCATTGTCGGGAAACACATATTTTGACACATGTATCGCAGTCGTGGTGTTGCTGGTGGAAGATGTGTTTGCTGATGGTGTATGATGAAAATAATGTGAGTAAAATCATTAAAAAAGAAAGTAACAGTGTTTGTTTTTTGGTCTTATTCATGAGTATTTTCCTCATTGCAACGCTTACAAATGCCATTTAAGGTAGTGTGAGAGGTATCTATTGTAAAGTGGTATGTTTGTAGGAAATAGTTACGAATATCACTAAAACAGTCATCATTGACGTGTAGAATGGCGTTGCATTGAGTACAACGAGCATGTAGATGTGGCGTTTGATGGTATTGATATGTACTTCCTTCTTGATTTCGTGGTGAAAAGCGGATGATTTCACCATCTTCTACTAAAAGTTCTAGAGTACGATATATTGTTGTTTTGCTTATTTTAATTGCATTGAATTGACAAAGTTGGTATAGTTGTTCAATTGTAAAACAACGATTTGGTTCATCAATCAACATTTTTTTTAAAGCAATGCGCTGTTTTGTGCTATATGTCATTGAGACCTCCTATAATTTGAAAACCATTTTCAAATTATAGATGCTTATGCTAAAATAGTCAATAAGGAGAGACTAACTTGAAATCGAAAACATTAAGAATTCGAAATATTCCAATGGAACCACCTGTCATTGAAAGTATTTGTGTGAAGCCAACTATTTTTTTGATGGGAATGGTTGTTTTTGGTGCGATGCTTGCAATGTTGCATATTGAGTGGATGTATCTTGGAGTTTTAATTATCGGTATTGCTATATTTTCATTGGTTGTTTTGCCAGATAGAAAGTTGTTGGAATTTACATATGATTTTATGATTCTTTATAATTGTAAAGATCGTGAATTGTGTAAGATTGTATATTGGGATGAAATATTGAGTTGGCAAGTTTTATGGCGTGCTAAACGTGATATATTAGAGATTGAATTGGTTGATAATTCAGTAGAATTACTTGATATTGTGGCTAAAGGTAGAGTGATTACATTTTTGCGTACATATGTGAAAGATAAAGAAAGGGGAAGAAAAAAATGAGATGTGCTGGTGGTGTATTGAGTGATGAAGAAATTGAACAACTTAGTAGTGATATGATGAGCAGTGATGACGTTGATTGTCTCTGTGATTTGTTTAAAATGTTTTCTGATCCTACTCGTTTAAAAATATTGGCTGCTTTATTTGAAAGAGAAATGGCAGTGTGTGATTTAGCGTATTTATTAAATATGAGTCATTCAGCGATTTCTCATCAATTAGCTTCTCTTAGAAAAGGAAAATTGGTAAAACGACGTAAAGAAGGTAAAATGGGTATTTATCATTTAGCGGATGACCATGTTAAAACGATTGTAAAGATGGCTTATGAACATATCATCGAATAATCATAAAAAAGTTGTTCATATGGTATTGTTTTTGTTATAATATTTTGGTGTTAAGAGGAGAATAAAATGAAAAATTATGAAAATAATGCATATTTTTGGCAAAAATTAGATACATTGTATTTTTCTGATACGATTGAGGTTTTGCATAAACGAGGAAGCTCTCATCCTGATCTAGTTAATTTTATCTATCCAGTGGATTATGGATGTTTATCGGATACTAAATCAGCATTAGGGAGTGAACCTATTTATGTGTATAAAGGATCAATGAATTCATCAGTCATTAATGCGGTAATTGTAGCTGTTGATATTTTGAGTAAAGATTTGACAGCGAAACTTCTTGTTTCTTGTACTAGTAGCGAAGAGGAAGAAGTATTACGTTTTTTAAATCAAACCGAATTTCAAAAAACAGTGTTGATTCGTCGTGGGAATGATGTACCAACGTGGAGTATTACGGATTAGAGGGGAGAATTCTCTCTTTTTATTTGTTTGTGCTTATGAGATAATTGAGAAAAGAATAGGATAATTGTGATATGGATAAAATAACTGTAAAAATAATGAAAATGGGAATTAATGGAGAAGGAATAGGGTATCGTCAACGCAAGCCAATTTTTATTGATGGTGCGTTACCTGATGAAGTGGTAGAAATTGAAATTACAGAAGAAAAGCCAACGTATAGTAAAGCGAAGGTTGTTTCTATTGTGGAAAAATCAGTTCATCGTGTAGAAGGAATTAATCCATGGTTATTAAAGACGGGAGCTAGTCCTTTATTGATTTGTAAGTATGATGCTCAACTAATGTATAAACGTCAATTAGTGTTAGAAGCATTTACTAAATATGCGGTAGATATTAGTGATTTATTGAAGGAAGTGATTGCTAGTCCTAAACAAACTCAGTATCGCAATCAATGTAAAATGCCGGTAAAATGGCTAAAAGGAACATTGTTTAGTGGTTTATATGAAGCAAATAGTCAGCGTTTAGTGTATTTGGAACAATGCATTGAACATGAAGAAGGACTTGATCGAATTCGTTCTAAAATAATGAAAATTCTGAATAAGTATGGATTAAGAGATTATAATGAAAAAATTGAAAAAGGTATTCGTACGATTGTGATTCGTGGTTTAGGTTATGGTTATCAAGTAACATTAGTTACAGGAAGAATGATGTTAGATAGTGCGATGATTGATGAAATCATGGAAATTGAAGGAATTACATCACTGTATCAAAATGTGAATGTTTCGCCTGAATCGTATGAATTATTTTCTAAGGATTTTTCTTTATTAAGAGGTGCTAAAACAATTGAAATGAAGTTGTTTGATTTAGTGTTTAGAGTATCTCCAGCATCCTTTTTCCAATTGAATATTGAACAAGCAAAACAACTATACACAAAAGTGATTGATTTAATACAACCTTGTCCGTTAGTTGTAGAAGCATATAGTGGAATTGGTGTTATGTCACTTGTAGTCGCAAGTAAAGTAGAAAAAGTCATTGGTATTGAAATAGAAAAAGATGCGGTTAAAAACGCTAATAGCAACGCTAAATTAAATAAAATTAGCAATGTTGAATTTGTGGCAGATGATGCCGCACGTGAATTAAAGCGAATTTGTCAACAGAGTAAAGTTGATTATTTAATTGTTGATCCACCACGTTCAGGATTAAATGGCGATATGATTGATGTTATTTTAAAGGGTAACATTGAAAACATTATTTATGTTTCATGTAATGCGGTGACATTAGCAAAGAATTATGCATTATTGATGAAGAAATACACAATTAAAGAAATGAGTGCATTTGATATGTTTCCACAAACACCACACGTTGAGACGGTAGTATTGATGTCAAGGGTGAATAAGTAAGAGTGTAATAAGA
>CAZTII010000048.1:0-14715 GCA_964613305.1 uncultured Erysipelotrichaceae bacterium | reverse complement strand
CTTTTACTATAGTTCCTTAAATAATGATGGATGAATAGCTTAACTTTTGCTATAATGGTTTAGTTGATAATAATTAAATTTATAAATACTATTTATCATATATACTAAGTAGGAAGGATATTTTTCATGAAAAAAATTGCTTTTGACAATCAATTATATTTAGAATTACAATCCGAACATATTCGACAACGCATTGCTCAATTTGACAATAAATTATATGTTGAGTTTGGTGGTAAACTTTTTGATGACTTTCATGCTTCTCGTGTTCTTCCTGGATTTGAACCTGACAGTAAAGTTAAAATGCTTTTAAAATTAAAAGAAAACGTTGAAATTATTGTCGTCATCAGTGCTTCCGATATTGAAAAAAATAAGGTGCGCGGTGATCTTGGAATTACGTATGATCAAGATTGTTTAAGGCTTATTGATGCCTTTAGAAGCATTGGCTTCTTAGTAAATAATGTTGTAATCTCTCATTATTCTGGACAAAGTGCCGCTGATTTCTTTAAGCGAAAATTAGAAAGTCTTGATATCAAAGTAGCGCTACATTACACCATTATTGGCTACCCAACAAACATCAGTCATATCGTCTCAGAAAATGGTTTTGGTCTTAATGACTACATTGAAACGGAACGTGAATTAGTTGTCGTCACAGCACCAGGTCCTGGTTCAGGAAAAATGGCAACGTGTTTATCTCAACTATATCACGACCAACTTCGTGGTATTCGTTCTGGTTACGCTAAATTCGAAACCTTCCCAATATGGAATATTCCATTAAAACATCCTTTGAATCTTTCCTATGAAGCAGCTACTGCTGATTTAAATGACGTTAACATGATTGACCCTTTTCACTTAGAAGCGTACAATCAATCCGCTACAAGCTACAATCGTGATGTCGAAGTGTTTCCAGTCTTAAAAACACTGTTTGAAAAAATATATGGAGTATCACCTTATTTATCACCTACTGATATGGGAGTCAATATGGTTGGTCATTGTATCATCGACAATGATGAAGCAATGAAAGCAAGCAAAGATGAAATCATTCGCCGTTATTATCAAGCGTTAGTAGATTTACGAAAAGATAAAACAACCGAAGATGTTGTAAGTAAAATTGAAATCATCATGAACCAAGCAAATGTAACCTTAGATGATCGTCCTGTTGTAAAAGTCGCACGAGATAAAGCAGAAGCTACTAACGCTCCTGCAGTAGCCATTCAACTTCACGATGGTACAATCTTAACCGGAAAAACGTCACCACTATTAGGAGCTAGTAGCGCTTGTTTATTAAATGCTTTAAAACATGTGGCCAACATCGATGATAGCGTTCATTTAATATCACCACGAGTTATTGAACCAGTACAAAGTTTAAAAACCGATATATTAGGAAACAACAATCCACGCCTTCATATCGATGAAATATTAATCGCTTTAGCGATTACTGCCGTTGACAACAAAGATACGCAACGTGCCCTTGAACACATCCAAGAATTACGATGTTGCGAAGTTCATTCCTCGGTAATTTTAGCCGAAGTAGATGTATCTACTTTTAAAAAATTAGGTATTAATTTAACTCAAGAACCGTTTTATCATACCAAAAAGCTATATCACAAATCATAAAAAATCCTTAAATCAACTGGTACCATCGATAGGCACTAATTGTTTACACATAAAAAGTGTAAATACCGCCATATCGAAGGTACCATTTTACATCAAATATTTTATTGTTTACTTTTCAAAAAAATATAAACATCTTGTAATATGATGAAATTTTACTTATAATTTAAATACAATAATAACCATTTTAATATCGACTTCATCACATAAAGAAAGGATGATTTTATGTTTTCATCTCCTTCAAACAACACCAATTTTTTTGGTACATTAAAATCACGTGACGAAGAATTACAATATTTTCATTATGAGGTTAAAGAATCAAGAAAGTTTTTATGTTCCGTTATGCTTCTATTAAGCATTCTTTTCTTACTTGTCGCTTTTTTTGATTATCGTTACTTTGAAGATAAATCCATTTTTAATGAAGTTTTTAAGATTAGATTTAGTATTTTTCTTATTTCCATCATTAGTATCGTTGGCATCGCTACTACTAAACATCGCTTTCTTTATTATAGTTATCTTACATTGTTTCCGATAATTTTCGTTTTTGGTTATTTACTCATTATTTCTAGCCAACAAGATCAAGGATTTTCTTATCAAGCAATGGTTATTTTACTCATTATTTTTTGTACCTTAGCTTTCCCTTTATTATGGCTGAACTCATTACTTTTAAATAGTACAATAACTTTATTTTTCTTACTTTTTTCTAGAACTTACATCTTTACTGAAACTACCAGTAGTTATATTGAAGTAACAATTTATTTCACTATCTCACTTATTGTGATGGCTGTTTTACAACGAAGACTTAATATTTTACGCAGAAATCAATATTTTATAGAAAAACAATTAGAACTTCTATCAAACACGGATAAATTAACCGGATGTTATAATCGACTTTGGTTCGATACTGCAATTAAAGAATTTTACCATCAATTTCAAAACAATCCAACCCAACCTTTTTCCATCATTCTTTATGATTTAGATGACTTTAAAAAAATTAATGATACATTTGGACATATGGTAGGTGATACTGTATTAACACAATGTTCAAACGTAGTGAAACAAACCATTCGAAGTGATGATTGTATCATTCGTTGGGGCGGTGAAGAATTTATTATTTTATTGCCAAATACAAAAATAAATGAAGCGGTGGATTTAGCTGAACGATGCCGTTCTTTAATCCAATCCACTGTATTCGCAGATAAAGTATCATTAACTTGTAGTTTTGGCGTTGCTCAAAGTAATATCAATGAACATGAAGAACTACTCATTCAGCGTGCTGATAGTGCGTTATATGTCGCCAAAAAAAGCGGTAAAAATTGTGTTAAACACTAAAAAAAGGAGATTATTCTCCTTTTAACTCTTTCATGATATCTTCTAATACAATGGTAGCTTGATCCATTTCTTCTTCAGTTTCTAACGGACTTATCTTGTAGTCTTGTTCTGTTTTAATAAAAGAACAAGCTCTAATTTCTGTTTTACCTTCTTGATTTAACAATACAGTATTGTCATCATTAAATTGTACATACAAACCATATTGCTTATCACTACCTTCAAGACTATACGTTACGATAAATTCACCACATCCTACATTTCCTTCATCATCGATGAAGTTAAATGATAATTGTTCCATATTTTTCCCTACTTCCTTCTAAAATCAACTAATCGTTTTAATTTCTTTACTAATTCTCCATCCGCAGGATTTGGTCCATACGTTGTAAGCGCACCGGAATATGCCGCCATTGAAACCTTCACCATTTCTTCAAAGGTGTATTTTTCTTGATATGCATACGCAATACCACCTAATAATGCAGAACTAGAACCAACACAAGAAATAGTCTCCATTTTTATTGGTTGTGCTTCAATAAAATCATCTTTTGAAATAAAACATACGCGACCATTATTCATCATTACAACGCAAATTGCTAGTTCGTCACTAATCAATGATGATGCACAACGTATAACACCATCATCATCATTTTCGTCAATCGAAAAGTATGAAGCTAATGTTTTTTGCGATGCTTTGCATATATCTGGATTTGCTTGTAAACCGTATTTCAACGCTTTCCCTTTCGCATCCAATATCGTCAGAGACCCTTTTTTCTTTGCTTCAATCATCAAATGATAATAAATATCTTCTGGACATTGTGGCGGTAAACCACCAGTACATACTAATGTATCTTTAATCGTACATTTATCGCTAATTCTGTCGCACAATTGTTCCTTTAAGGAATCATCCCAATCAAATCCTTGACCGTTGAATGTTGTCAAACCGCCTTTTGGGTGAACAATTTTAAAATTCACGCGATTATTTCCATTACATTCTATGATATCTACTGGAAAATCATCGTTGAAATAACTTTTAATCAACATTCCAATCTTGCCCGCCAATATAGTTATACATGATGTTTTTCCACCTAACGAAGCAATCGTTTTACTAACATTAATGCCTTTTCCACCAATATCGTATTGAACCGCTTTTAAATCATTATCCACTTCTAATAATAATTCATCGAGTTGAGCTGTTTTATCTAAGCTCGGATTTAAAGTTATTGTATAAATCATTGTTTCTCTCCGATAAGATGAAAACGTTTAAATGCATTTTCAATTCCATTATCTAATATATCGGTAGTAACAAAGTCCGCAACTTCTTTTACATCACTTGAGGCATTGCCCATCGCAATACCAATGCCGCAATCACGAATCATTTGAATGTCATTGGCACTATCACCAATCGCAACAGCGTCATCCAATGTTGCACCATAATAAGCAAGCACTTTTTGCGCAGCTGTGGATTTATTATCTATCACTTTCGTTACTTCACCACAATTTAATTTAATCTTAGGATCACGCAACGATACAGTCACATGATATCCTTCTGGAAGTAATTTTTCAGCTTCAAGTAAGTGTTCATCACATGTTGCATAAATACATATTTTACTAATTTTATCATCAATATGTCGATAATCCATCGGGAAATAACCATTTTGTTCCACAATGTTTTCGGCATCTTTTCTTGTCTTTGCGGAAACCGCAAAATAATCAATCAATTGTTCTTTCGCATTTTCTGAATAATAACTTCCAGCACTTCCTTCAAGAACATATCCTAAATTACACTCATTGGCCGCATCAACAATACCTAATACATCATTTGCTCCAATTGGATTTTCATAAATTTTCTTTTTATTATCAACATAAATTAATTCACCGGCACCAAAAACAAAACCATCAACATCCAAGTTAAGAAACAACTTTGCTGCTGAAAGTGATCTACCAGTGCACACAAATAATTTATGACCATTCGCTTTCGCTTGTTTTAGCGCTGACATGGCTGAATATGGAATACCATTAATTTTAGTGCTATACAACGTTCCATCAATATCAATAAATATATATTTCATACAATCCTCCTCTTTCAACTATTATATCGTATATTTTTTAAAAAATAAGCATTTAACGCCGATTTGATTTTTAAAAAACAAAAGCCTATCATAAATAGGCTTAAACTGCTTTAAACTTATCCTCAACAAGTTGTTCATTGGAAAAAATAATGTAATCAGCACTCGTGCAATCATCCAATACTGTTTTTCTATTGACGCGCATAAATGTTTTACTAACTACTTTTTCCCAACCAAAGTGTTCTTTAACGGTATGCATTACCTCTTGGTAATCTAATTCCATCAACTTACTTTCACCATCAACAGTACATCCATACACTAATTTACCATCATCATTGTGATAAAAATACAATGTCTTCATCACATCTTTAGAAAATTCTTGTACCGTTAATTGTTTTTCACACAACAATTTGCCAAATTCAATAATACGATCATCTTGTTCATTTTCAAAAACATCTACTTTTTCAATCATCTCATCGATTGTATCAACCCATCGTAGTACATAATCATCACGTCCCCACACTATTTTATCGAGTGCATCCTTGCTTAAATAAACCGCAAATTTCTTTTCAGGATTTAAATAACAACACGGATATTCTACCCAATAACGATGGTGACAATGCGGACATTCAAACGTAAATATTTCATTGTGTTTAAATCGTTCTTGTAAATCTGGCGAATCATTAGTATTAATCATTGACCACGTTGTAATCTCAAACTGTTTACTACAATGTGGACAAGTAAACAAAACAAAATTCGATTGACTCATTATTTTCTCCTACGATTTTTCAAAATCTATTTCATCCATACTCTTCTTTAAAAATTCATTAATAAATCGTTTGATTAAATCAACGGCTTCCTTATTAATCGTCTTAATCATTGATGTGGCGACCAACTGTGTTGTTCCATAAACATGAACTGGAAGTATTTGTACAAGTTCATCCATTTTAAAACCAATGTCTTTTCGTGGCTTTTCCGCTAAAACACCTTCAATAAAACGAGCACTTAATTCTTGAACACGAACTGAATAAGAAGCAATACGATTATCTTTTTCCAAAAAGCTAACAGTAACAAAATCCGGATAAAATAAATTTCTAGAATCATCCAACACATCTATTTTTCTTACTTCTTCTAGTTCTAATGTTGATTTATAAGGAAGAGTAACTTTATATGCTTTTCTTAATACTTCTACACTAACAACATCAACAAACTCAAATGGATAATCAACCATTTCTTCACTATCAATGATGGCTAGAGGCGAATCAATGGATAATCCTTTAGTACACATTGACGCATCACTACTAGAACCAATTGCTAAAACAACAAACTTTAAATAACCTACGTCATCAATAAATGTCGTCGTCAACATGTAACAATCATCATTTGTTACTTCTACTCCTTGGCAACGATCCGTAAGTTCATCTACTTCAAATAATTGATATTTGCGATATATTTTTGTAAATCCACATTCATCTAAACGCATAGTATCACATCCTTACTTCTATTATAACAAATAATGGACTTAAATTAAACAGTGCTACTTCTGTTTTAATAGATCTCGAATTTCTTGTAACAAGACGATATCTGGTGCAACTTCCTTTACTTTTGGTTTTTCTTCTTCTTTCTTTTTCGCTTTAGATAAAAGTTTTACAAACAAAAATACCGAAAGCGAAATAATTAAAAAGTCGAGTACTGATTGTAAGAAAACACCATATCGTATCGCTACTTCTGGAACAGTTTCCGTTGCTTGTTTAATCACAAGTTTAAAATCTGTTAAATTTATTTTCCCTAATAATAAGCCTAACGTTGGCATAATAATATCATTCACTAATGAAGTAACGATTTTTCCAAAAGCCGCTCCAATAATAACACCGACTGCTAAATCAATGACATTTCCTTTTAATGCAAATTTTTTAAATTCATTCAACATTGTTTTAACTCCTTTTCATTTTACTTAAATTATTATAGTCTTTTACGATTAAATATCAAGTTCTACCGTTTTTTACTATTAATTATGGACTACAATATTCCTTTTTTGTTTTATGAAAACTAACAAAAAAATTTTCATAAAATATTATCATTATTTTCATTTCCCTTTAAACTTTTGTGCTATAATAGGAAAGATTAAATTAAGGAGTTAGTATGAATAAAAAAATCGCTGTAATTAAAGGAGATGGCATAGGTGTTGAAATTGTCGACCAAACCTTACGAGTCTTAAAGACAATTGAAGAAAAATACAATCATCAATTTGCCTTAGAATTCGTCGATATGGGTGGTTGTGCAATCGATAAGTTCGGTGTTCCTCTTCCTGATTGTACTCTCGACGTTTGTAAGAAAAGCGATGCGGTCTTGCTTGGAGCCGTAGGTGGTCCAGCATGGGATAGTATCGATCCTAGTATTCGTCCAGAAAAAGGTCTATTAAAAATACGCAAAGAGTTAGGTCTATTTGCCAATATTCGTCCCGTTGTTATCTATAAAGAACTAAAGCATGATAGTCCTTTAAAAGATAGTATTGTGGAACAAGGTGTTGATATCGTCATTGTACGAGAATTAACAGGCGGTATTTACTTCGGTGATCGCGGAAGTTGTATTGGTGACTTTGGTCGTGAAGCACACGATACTGAACGTTACAATGAAATGGAAATACGACGCATTGCCATCAAAGCATTTGAAATCGCTTCTGGTAGACAACGCAAAAAACTATGTTTAGTTGATAAAGCAAATGTTCTTGATTCATCAAAATTATGGCGAGAAGTCGTAAAAGAAGTAGCTACTGATTATCCAAGTGTTAGCCTTGACTTTATGTACGTAGATAACTGTGCTATGCAACTAGTTAAAAATCCTGCCCAATTCGATGTTATCTTAACTAATAATATCTTTGGTGATATTTTATCGGATGAAGCAAGCATGATTACAGGTTCCATCGGTATGTTAGCTTCTTCAAGTTTTGGTGAAAGTGGTATTCACTTGTATGAGCCAATTCATGGTTCAGCTCCTGATATCGCAGGTAAAAACATCGCTAATCCAATCGCGACAATCTTATCCTTAGCAATGATGTTACGTCACTCTTTCGCATTAGAAACAGAAGCTTGCGCCATTGAAAACGCTGTTGAAAAAACATTAGCAGATGGATATCGTACTGGTGATTTATCCAAAAGTAATCCTTTAGGAACAATTGAAATTACGGATGAAATTTTAAAACGTCTATGAGCACTGTTCTAGAATATCGTGATGTTACCTTTCGCAGAGATTTTAATAATATCCTAAAAGGAGTTAATTGGACCGTTAAAAAAGGTGAAAAATGGGCATTACTTGGTCAAAATGGTTCAGGAAAATCAACGCTTTTATCGATGGTAATGGCATATACTTGGCCAACTAGTGGCGAAGTTGATGTTTTAGGAAAAACATTTGGAAAAGCGAATTGGTCACCAATAAAAAAAAGAATCGGTTTTGTTAGTTCAACATTAGGTCAATTTCAAACAAGCCTGAATGTTGAAAAAGTAATCGATATCGTTCGTTCAGGTAATTTAAATACGATTGGCTTATATGAAGAAGTAAGTCAAGAAGATGAAAAAAAAGCCCAACAATTAATGGAACAATTTCACTTAAATCCGTTAAAGAATCAACTATTTTACACTCTTTCCGAAGGAGAAAGACGAAAAGTACTTATCGCTCGTTCCTTTATGATTGATAGTGACTTATTAATATTAGATGAACCTTGTGCTAATTTAGACTTGAAAGCACGAGAGGAATTGTTATATGCGTTAAATACACTATGCAAAAATAGTGAAAAAACAATTATCTTCGTAACCCATAGTGTGGAAGAAATTGTACCTCAAACTACTCATGTCGCCTTGCTACACGAGGGTAAAATTTTAAAAGCTGGAGAGAAAAAAGAAGTAGTCACGGATGAAAATTTATCCCTAGCGTTTCAAACTGATCTAAACGTTCACTTTATTGATGAACGTCCTTGGATAATCGTTAAAAATCATTTCTAAAATCATATAAGGAGGAAAAAAATATGTTTTATGAAAACGACGGTAATTTAGATTTATTTACAGGTAAAAAAGTAGCTATCTTAGGCTACGGTTCTCAAGGTCACGCCCATGCATTAAACTTAAAAGAATCAGGAGTTGATGTAATGGTAGGCTTAAGAGCTGATTCTACAAGCAAACCAAAAGCTGAAGAAATGGGATTAGTTGTTAAAACAGTAAGCGAATGTGCTCAAGAAGCTGACTTCCTTATGATTTTATTACCAGATGAAAGACAAAAAGCTGTTTATGACAACGAAATCGCTCCATTCTTACGCAAAGGACAAGGCTTAATTTTCGCTCACGGTTTCAACATTCACTTCAAACAAATCACTCCACCAGATTTCATCGATGTATTCATGGTAGCTCCTAAAGGACCTGGTCATTTAGTTCGCCGCGTTTACCAAGAAGGAAATGGTGTTCCAGCATTAATCGCTATTCATCAAGACGCTTCTGGAAAAGCAAAAGACTATGCCTTAGCATACGCTAAAGGAATTGGCGCTCTTCGTGCTGGTGTTATTGAAACAACATTCCAAGAAGAAACAGAAACTGACTTATTCGGTGAACAAGCTGTATTATGTGGTGGTGTTACTGAACTTATCAAAGCTGGTTTCGATACATTAGTTGACGCTGGATACCAACCAGAAATCGCATACTTCGAATGTCTACATGAAATGAAATTAATCGTTGACTTAATTTATGAAGGTGGATTCGAAAATATGCGCTACTCAGTTTCTGATACTGCCGAATATGGAGACTACATGATTGGTCGTCGTATCGTAACTGAAGAAACAAGAAAAGAAATGAAAAAAGTATTAGCTGAAATCAAAGAAGGAACATTCGCTAATAATTGGATCAATGAAAATAAAACTGGCCGTCCTGAATACAACCGTATCAAACAATTAGAACTTGACCACAAAATTGTTGAAACAGGTAAAAAATTACGCTCAATGATGAGCTTCATCAAGAAATAGTAAACATTGCCTTATGATTGAGTGAATCTTGCTTGATTGTAAGGCATGACTTTTAGATAAGGAGAGACATATGAATAGTGATAAAATTAAATCAGGTTATGCTCGAGCTCCACACCGATCATTATTAAGAGCTTTAGGTTTAGACGATAGTGATTTCAAAAAACCATTTATCGGAATCTGCAACATGTTCAATGAAATCGTTCCTGGACATATTCATTTACGCGAAATTGCCGCTGAAGTAAAAAAAGGTGTTTATATGGCAGGAGGAATTCCATTTGAATTCCCTTCTATTGCTGTATGTGATGGAATTGCGATGAATCATGAGGGAATGAATTATTCATTACCTAGTAGAGAATTAATTGTTGATACCATTGAAGTAATGGTGAAAGCACATCAATTCGATGGATTAGTTATCGTTCCAAACTGCGATAAATCCGTTCCTGCAGCTCTTATCGCTGCGGCAAAATTAAACATTCCAACAATCATTGTAAGTGGTGGACCAATGTTAAAAGGAAAACTTCCTACAAGAAACATCGATTTAATTACTGCTTTTGAAGCAGTAGGTAGCAAAGCGAAAAATACAATGTCTGACGAAGAGTTTTCATTAATTGAACATTCTGCTTGTCCAACATGTGGTTCTTGTTCAGGTATGTTTACAGCAAATTCCATGAACTGTATTACCGAAGCATTGGGAATGGCTTTAGAAGGAAATGGAACCGTTCCAGCTGTATATGCAAAACGTAAAGTCATTGCGAAAAAAAGTGGCGAACAAATCATGAAACTCGTTGAACAAAACATTCGTCCTTTAGATATCTTAACGCCAAAAGCATTTGAAAATGCACTTATCATGGATATGGCTTTAGGTTGTTCAACAAACACTATTTTACATTTAAGCGCAATTGCTAAAGTAGCAAAATGTCCAATCAATTTACGCGTTATCGATGAAATTAATAAAAAGACACCAAACTTATGTAAATTATCACCATCAGGAAAAGATCATATTGAAGACTTAGATGCTTCCGGTGGAATCTATGGTGTTCTTGATGAACTTTCAAAATTAGATTTGATCAATAAAGATTGCATGACAGTTGCTTTAAAACCAATTGGTGAACTAATCAAATACAAATGTTTAGGTGGAATTATTCGTCCTGTGACAAATCCATTCTCACCTGTAGGTGGATTAAAAGTGTTATTTGGAACTCTTGCCCCAAATGGCGCAGTTGTAAAATCAGCCGGTGTATTGCCAGAAATGATGCAAAAAACATTACGTGCTCGTGTATTTAACAGTGAAGAAGAAGCACAAAAAGAAATCCTTGGTTTAACAATTCAACCAGGCGACGCTATTATCATTCGTTATGAAGGGCCAAAAGGTGGACCAGGTATGCGTGAGATGTTATCACCAACTTCTGCTTTAAATGGTATAGGATTAGATAATTCAGTTGCTTTAATTACGGATGGTCGTTTCTCTGGTGGAAGCCGTGGTGCCGCGATTGGACATGTTTCCCCTGAAGCAGCGGCAGGTGGCCCTATTGCTTTAGTTGAAGATGGCGATACAATCATCGTTGATATCATCAACGGCATTCTAGATTTACAAGTTGATGAAGAAACATTAGCTAAACGCCGTGCAAACTTAAAACCTTTTGAAAAACAATTAACTGGTTACTTAAAACGTTATCAAGAACATGTATCATCCGCAGATGATGGCGCATGTTACTTAAACGACTAGGAGAAAATGATGAATCGATACGCTGAAAGAATGCAGTATGTTAAAGCATCGGAAATTCGTGAACTACTTAAATTAACCGAACAAGGTGATATTATTTCATTTGCTGGTGGTTTACCAGCGCCAGAAACTTTTCCTTTAGAAGAACTTAAAGTTGTTTCTCATCAAGTGTTAGTCAATGAAGGAACAAAAGCAATGCAATATAGTACTACTGAAGGATACAATCCTTTACGTCAGAAAATTGCGGAAAGAATGAAAAAATTAGGCGTTGAAACAACATTTAACGATATTCTAATTACTTCAGGTTCGCAACAAGGTTTAGACTTTAGTGGAAAAATTTTTATTGATAAAGGTGATGTCATCGTATGTGAAAATCCAACGTATTTTGGCGCTACAAATGCGTTTAACTCGTATATGCCAACATACAAGACAATTGATACCGATGATGAAGGAATGGTGTTAAGCCACTTAGAACACGTTCTACAAACAACTGAACGCGTTAAATTTATTTATGCAATTCCTGATTTTCAAAATCCTACCGGTAGAACATGGTCAGTAGAGAGAAGAAAAGGTCTTGTAGAATTAGCTAGAAAATACGATGTATTAATCCTTGAAGATAATCCATATGGAGAACTTCGCTTTGAAGGCGAAGTACGACCTTCTTTTAAAAGCTTTGATACCGATGGAAGAGTTATCTTCCTTGGAACATTTTCTAAAATATTGTGTCCAGGAATGCGTTTAGGTTGGATTTGTGCATCAAAAGAAATATTACACAAATACATTATGATCAAACAAAGCGCTGACTTACATACTAACTCGATTTCACAAATTCAAGCAGCACGCTTTTTAGAACAATATGATTTAGATGAACACATCCAAAAAACCATTAAATTATATCGTTCAAGACGTGATTTAATGTTAAAAACAATGGAAGAAGAATTCCCAAAAGAAGTGAAATTTACTCATCCAAGTGGTGGTTTATTCACATGGTTAGAATTCCCTGAACACATCAATGCAAGAGATTTAGCATTCAAAGCACTCGAGAAAAAAGTAGCTTTCGTTCCAGGAGATCCATTCTTTCCAGGAGAAAATAAAAAATTTAACACATGTCGTTTAAATTATTCAAATATGGATGAAGAACGGATTGTCAAAGGAATTAAAGCTCTTGCCGAAGTAATTAAAGAAAGTTTATAAATGCACATAAAAAACGAAAGTAATTCGTTGCCAGAGGCAATTACCACTTTCGTTTTTTTATCCATAATTACGCTATTTAATTAGTTATTGTAGCTTCTTCATAATATAATCAGTTAACTCTTTCGTCGCAACCTTATTTTCAAAAGAAGTATAATCGACATGTACTTCTTCGCAACTTGAAAGTAAGGTTAATAATCTATTCTTTATTTCAACAACATCATGTCTACAACAAGTATAACCTAATTCACTAAATATTCGATATGATGGACTTTTTGATGTAGTGATAATCAATAGTTCTTTTTGAGATAATAAATATTCCAAAGACTTTGATGGTAAATATGGTTGTATTTCATCCTCTGTAAGAATTGTATCAAATAATGCTAAACAATCACTTTCAGACATCATCGTCAACACTTCATCATAATTAATACGCGGAATAAATTCACCAACTTGTTTAAACACTATTTTTTTACTTAATCCTAATTCTTTAATTTCTTTCATCGCTTGTAAAAATTCACTAATTTTACGATGACCATAAACACGACCAAAATGAGATATAACAAAATAATCGTTTTGATTATTCTTTTTCATCGTCATTAAATTCTGATACAATTCCCATTCTTCGATATAATTAATTGGAATTAACAGTGCTTTATTTATAGTATTTTCAATAGAAGGATACTGATTCGTTGTAAACTCCATCTGTTCCTTACAAATATAAACTACTTTATCCGCGTATTGTTGACATATCTTTTCATACCAACTGCCCATATATAAAAAGGTATATACATAAAATCCTATTTTTTCAATCAGTGAGTACTCAGACATTGTTTCTTGATCATGTTTATATGGTGAGTTTTTTAATGGATCACTGAGTGAAGCAATCCACACAACTTCTTCTTTTCTTATTTTTTTTATTAAATACCCTGTCACATGAGTAAAGGCGGGAATACTTGATGTATATATGACACCATATTCCTTATTCAAGCCTTTTTTAAATGACTTCAGTACATACCGCATCACATTAAACATTCCCGAAATAACATTTTTACGGGCCAATGTCGCTACCGCATCATCATAATCACAGACATAAGTAACATGAAATTTAGAATAGTTTTTGTCATTTTCTATACTTTTCTTTAAGCTACTATCTTCTTTACCCCTTAACGCAATAACATCAATAGTCACATCACAATTACGTAAGTGCTTATAGGAAAGTAGTGTAACAGTATCATTATATGGAACAAACCCTCCAGGTATCATTAATATTTTTTTCATTTTTTTTCGTCAAGCTCTTTCTTAACAATAGAAATGGCATACGTTAATGATTTTATTTCATTATTTAACACCGAAATTCTAATAAATAAATAAAAACTTAAAATATATAGTAAAAAGATAAAAATTAAAAATACTGTATTCGTAGGAACTGAAATGCCGATGATATGAGAAATAATATCGACGAGGCTAGGAAAAAAAGCAATTAATAAAATAGCTAATCCCCATAATATCCAAATAACAGAGTATCGAACATCCATACGAAAACGAATCATCATAACGAAAATGAAAATAAAGCTTAAAATACTACCGATAATTAATGATAATTGTAACGACATACGACACCCCCTAACTACTGTAAAAATATAATACTAATAAAAACCTCTATCATATATTTCATTGATTTTAAAGGACTCGCAAAATAGCTTACTCCTTCATTACGATCAACCATATCCACTGTTACTGTTCACACCCCAAAACAAAAACTAATCCACAAAAATGAGTGAATTAGT
>CAZTII010000047.1:0-15346 GCA_964613305.1 uncultured Erysipelotrichaceae bacterium | reverse complement strand
AAGGAGGAAAATTTCATGGCAAAAAATTCAGTAAGAATTCGTTTGAAAGCTTACGAGCATAGAAATTTAGATTTAGCGTGCGAAAAGATTTGTACGACTGTTCTAAATCACGGTGCTAAAAAAGTTGTTGGTCCAGTTCCACTACCAACTGAAAAACAAGTGGTTACAGTTCTTAGAGCGGTTCATAAATATAAGGATGCTCGTGAACAATTTGAAGTTAGAACACATAAACGTTTAATTGAGATTATCGGACCTAGCGCTGAAACAATCGATGCTTTAAGTCGTTTGGATTTGCCAAGTGGTGTTGATATCGAAATTAAACTCTAGAGAAAGTTTGAGGGAACATCATGAAAGGTATATTAGGACGTAAACTTGGTATGACTCAAGTGTTTACTGCAGAAGGAATTTTAGTTCCAGTTACTGTAGTAGCAGCTACACCAAATGTGGTTATGCAAAAGAAAACTGCTGAAACTGATGGTTATAATGCAGTTCAACTTGGCTTTGAAGACATTAAAGAACAAAGAGCTACTAAGGCAGCTAAGGGTCATGCATTAAAGGCTAACACAGGTGCTAAACGCTTCCTTCGCGAAATTCGTAGCGAAGATATGATGGCATTTGAAGTTGGTAATGAAGTAAAAGTTGATATCTTTTCCGCTGGTGACATTGTTGATGTAACAGGTGTTAGCAAGGGTAAAGGTTTCAATGGTACAATCGTTAGAAATAACGCTAAAATCGGTCCAAAGTCTCACGGTTCTGGACATCATAGAGCACTTGGCTCTCTTGCAACAACAGGTATTACATCTCGTAAGGGTGGTATTGATAAAGGTACAATGATGCCTGGTCAACACGGTGGATTTACTACTACTAATCAAAACTTGGAAGTTATTAAAGTGGATGTTGAAAACAACTACATGTTAATTAAAGGTAACGTTCCAGGTCCTAAAAGAGGTCTTGTTATCGTTAAAACTACAGTTAAGGGCGTTAAGAATGTTGCTGGTAAAGAACTAATTTCTTACGCTAAAGAGGAGGAATAAGCATGCCAAAGATAGATGTATATAGTCAAGATGCTAAAGTTGTAAAACAAATTGATTTATCTGAGGATGTGTTTGGTATTGAACCAAACAAACAAGCAATGTTTGATGCAATTATTATGCAACAAGCTAGCTTAAGACAAGGAACTCATAGTACTAAAACTCGTGCTGAAGTTTCTGGTGGTGGTAGAAAACCTTACCGTCAAAAAGGAACTGGTCGTGCTAGACAAGGTTCTACACGTGCTGTTCAATGGCGTGGTGGTGGAATTGCTTGGGGTCCTACTCCTCGTAGTTACGCTTATAAATTAAATAAAAAAGTTCGTCGTTTAGCTCTTAAATCAGTGTTAAGTGCAAAAGCGGCTGATGCTGAAATTACAGTTATTGAAAATTTATCGTTTGAATCAGTTAAAACAAAAGCATTTGTTGAATTGATGAATGCGTTCAATCTTGAAAAGAAAACGTTGTTTGTTGTTGATTGTTGTGAAGATGTTGATAATGCATTCTTATCAATGAGAAACTTAACTAATGCAATGATGCTTACAGTTGAAGGGTTGAATGTTTATGACATCGCTAATGCTGATCGCTTAGTTATGACTGAAGCTGCTGCACTTAAAGCGGGGGAGGTTCTTGCATAATGAGTAACGCTAGAGATATTATCATTCGTCCATTATTGACGGAAAAATCAATGAAATTAATGAATGACTTGAACAAAGTTACGTTCGAAGTTGCGAAAGGTACTAATAAAACTGAAGTTCGTCAAGCGATTGAAGAAATCTTCGATGTTAAAGTTGAAGCAGTGAATATTATGAACTGCCGTCCTAAAGACAAACGTCAAGGGAAATATGTTGGTAAAACAAAGGCAATTCGTAAAGCTATCGTTTCTTTAGCTGAAGGTTGTGAAATTAAATTATTTAACGATTAATCGTTAATTGTATCGGAAGAAATACGCTATTTCCGGATAACATGCGTAAGGAGGACCATTTTACATGGCTATTAAAAAGTATAAACCAACGACTCCTGGTCGTCGTGGGATGAGCACTGTTGATACTAGTGGAATTACTTGTACAACTCCAGAGAAATCTCTGTTAGCTCCTCTTTCAAGCAAGGGTGGTCGTAATAACAACGGTCGCATCACTACTCGTCATCAAGGTGGTGGACATAAACGTCAATATAGAATTATCGATTTCAAGAGAAACAAAGATGAAATTCCTGGAAAAGTTGCGACGATCGAATACGATCCAAACCGTTCAGCAAACATTGCATTAGTTAATTATGCTGATGGTGAAAAACGTTACATTTTAGCTCCTAAAGGGTTAGAAGTTGGACAAGTTATCGTTTCTGGTGCTGCTGCGGATATTAAAGTTGGTAACTCTTGTGAAATGAAAAATATGCCTGAAGGTACTGTAGTTCATAACGTTGAATTAAAACCTGGTAAGGGCGGACAACTTGCACGTAGTGCTGGATGTAGTGCTCAATTATTAGGTATTGAAGAAAAATACGTTACTGTTCGTTTGTCTTCTGGTGAAGTTCGTAAAATTCTTGCGAACTGCCGTGCTACTATCGGTACAGTTGGAAATGAAGATTACAGCTTAGTTAACTTAGGTAAAGCTGGTCGTTCTCGTTGGTTAGGTATTCGTCCAACAGTTCGTGGTTCGGTTATGAACCCTTGCGATCACCCTCATGGTGGTGGTGAAGGTAGATGTCCAATCGGACGTAAATCACCAATGACTCCTTGGGGCAAAAAAGCAATGGGTGTTAAAACTCGTGATACTAAAAAACATAGTAATAAATTAATTGTCAGAGGCCGCAAGGGCAAATAACGAAAGGAAGGAAAAAACATGGCTCGTAGTTTAAAAAAAGGTCCGTTTTGCGATGACCACTTATACAAAAAAGTGGAAGCGTTAAATGCATCAGGCAAAAAAGAAGTTATTAAAACATGGTCTAGACGTTCGACGATTTTCCCAAATTTTGTTGAACATACCTTTGCAGTACATAATGGTAAAGAACATGTTCCTGTTTATGTTTCTGAAGATATGGTTGGACATAAATTAGGCGAATTCGTCCCTACTCGTAAATACGGTGGGCATGGCGACGATAAGAAAGCGTAGGAGGAAAAGAATATGGAAGTAAAAGCAACTGCTAAAACAGTACGTATCGCTCCGCGCAAAGTTCGTCTTGTATTAGATTTAATTCGTGGAAAAGATATTAAAGAAGCTGAAGCGATTTGTAAATTTACACCTAATGGTTCAGCTGTTGTTATTGCGAAAGTACTTAAATCAGCTGTAGCAAATGCTACAAATAATCATGGTTTAAATGAATCAACTTTATATGTAAAAGCGTGTTACGCTGATGAGGGTGTTACGATGAAACGTTTCATGCCTCGTGGTAAAGGTAACGCTGCTCAAATTTTAAAACGTACTAGCCACATTACAGTTGTGGTTAGCGAACGATAGGAAGGGGAATCGAAAATGGGTCAGAAAGTTAGTCCAATAGGCTTACGTGTAGGCATTATCCGTGATTGGGATTCTAGATGGTATGCTGAAAAAGATTACGGTACTCTTCTTATTGAAGATGTTAAAATTCGTGAGTTCTTAACTAAAGAATTACATGATGCTTACGTTTCTAAAATTGAAATTGAACGTACATCAAAAAGTGGTGTTAAATTAATTATCCGTTGTGCTAGACCTGGAGTTATGGTTGGTAAAACTGATAAAGGTGAAGATAAAATCGTTGCATTGAAGAAGAAATTAACGAAGATTGCTAACGGTAAAGAATTCAAGATTGACGTTGTTGAGATTGCTAATCCTGATTTAAATGCTTATCTTGTTGCTCGTAAAATTGCTGAACAACTTGAAGCACGTCAATCATTTAGAACTGCTCAAAAGAAAGCTATTCAACAATCAATGAGAAGCGGTGCAAAAGGTATCAAAACACTTGTTTCTGGTCGTCTTGGTGGTGCTGATATGGCTCGTGACGAAGGATATTCTGAAGGAATCGTTCCTTTACATACACTTCGTTCTGATATTGATTATGCTTGGGTTGAAGCAAATACTACATATGGAAAATTAGGTGTTAAAGTTTGGATTTGTCGTGGTGAAGTACTTCCTGGAAATATGGTTGTAGAACCTGAGGCTCCTAAACAAGCTCCTCGTGGAAATCGTCGTCCTAATCGCGATCGTCGTCCACGTCGTCCTGAAGGTGCTAGTAATACTTCGAGCAGTGAGGGAGGTAAATAAGTATGTTGATGCCAAATAGAACAAAATATAGAAGACCTCACCGTTTAAGCTATGAGGGCCGTTCTAAAGGCGGACGCTCAATTGCTTTTGGTGAATTCGGCTTAGTTGCTGAAGAAGGTGCTTACGTATCAAATAACCAAATTGAGGCTGCTCGTATTGCGATGACTCGTTATATGAACCGTGGTGGTAAAGTGTGGATTAAAATTTTCCCTCACTTAGCTTTAACAAAGAAACCACTTGAAGTTCGTATGGGTTCTGGTAAAGGTGCTCCTGAAAGCTGGGTTGCGGTAGTTCAACCTGGTCGTATCTTATTTGAAATTGGTGGGGTTAGTGAAGAAATAGCTCGTGAAGCTCTTCGCCTTGCTTCTCATAAGTTATGTGTTAAAACTAGATTTGTTAAAAAAGGCGAGGAGGCAAAATAGAAATGAATGCTAAAGAAATTCGTGAAATGAGTAATGAAGAATTGCTAAAAGAAATCGACTCTTTAAAAGAAGAACTATTTACCTTGCGCTTTAAATTAGCGACGGGTCAATTAGATATCAATACTTCTCGTATGAAAGAGATTAAAAAGACGATTGCTCGTATTAAAACAATCATGACTGAGAGAGAATGTGCTCTTGGTTGTGCCAAGTAGAGGGAGGCAATCATGGAAAGATCAAAACGTAAAGTTTTACGCGGAAAAGTTGTATCAGACAAGATGGAAAAAACGATAACTGTTGAAGTATCTACAAATAAAAGCCATCCACTATATACTAAACGTGTTAAATATTCGAAAAAATTTAAAGCTCATGATGAAGAAAACACAGCTAAAGTTGGAGATCTTGTAGAAATAATGGAAACTCGTCCTATTTCTAAAGATAAACACTTCCGCCTTGTTCGTATCATCGAAAAAGCTGTTATTCTTTAAGCACAAGGGAGGAAAAAGAGATGATTCATGTTGAAAGTAGATTGAACGTTGCTGATAACACCGGTGCTAAAGAACTCTTAGTAATCCGTTGTTTAGGTGGTAGCGTGCGTAAATTTAGTAACATCGGCGATGTTGTGGTGTGTACTGTTAAGGAAGCTGCAACTGGTGGTACAGTTAAAAAAGGAGACGTTGTTAAAGCTGTTATCGTTAGAACAGTGTATGGCATCCGTCGTCCTAATGGTTCATACATTAAATTTGATGATAACGCTGCTGTTATCATTAAAGAAGATAAAACGCCTAAAGGAACTCGTATTTTCGGGCCTGTGGCAAGAGAATTGCGTGATAGAGATTATATGAAAATTGTTTCTCTTGCGCCAGAAGTACTTTAGGAGGTCGACAATGAAAATTAAAAAAGGAGACAAGGTGAAAGTAATCACCGGACACTACAAAGGAGAAATCGGCGAAGTTAAAGCTGTATTCCCTAAAATTGATAAGATCATTGTTGAAGGTGTAAACATTGTTAAAAAGAGTTTGAAACCTACTCAAGCAAATCCTGATGGCGGAATGATTGAAATGGAAGCGCCAATTCATGTTTCTAATGTTATGGCTTATGATGCTAAAGCAAAAGTTGCTAGTCGTATCGGTTATACAATGGAAAAAGGCGAAAAAGTTCGCGTTTATAAGAAATCAGGTAATGTGATTAAGGGAGGTAAAAAATAATGAACCGCCTTCAAGAAAAATATAATACAGTTGTTGTTGGAAATTTAGTTAAAAAATTCAATTATACTACTGTTATGCAATGCCCTAAAATCGAAAAAGTAGTTATTAACTTAGGTTGTGGTGATGCAATTGCTAATCCAAAAGCATTGGATGAGGCTGTTGTAGAACTTACAGCAATTTCGGGTCAAAAACCAGTAATTACAAAAGCTAAGAAATCAATCGCTAACTTCAAACTTCGTGAAGGTATGCCTATTGGTTGTAAAGTAACATTACGTGGTGAGAGAATGTATCAATTTTTAGATAAATTGTTTAATATCGCTCTTCCTCGTGTTAGAGATTTCCATGGTGTAAGTACTACTGCATTTGATGGTCGTGGTAACTATACTCTTGGTGTTAAAGAACAATTAATTTTCCCAGAAATTAGTTATGATAAAGTAAACCGTGTTCGTGGTATGGATATTGTTATTGTTACCACAGCGAATACAAATGAAGAAGCTCGTGCTATGCTCCAAGAAATGGGCATGCCGTTTGCTAAATAGAGGAGGACTGTAGAATGGCAAAGACATCGATTAAAGTTAGACAACAACGTCCTTCAAAATTCTCATCTCGTGAGTATTCTAGATGTGAGCGCTGTGGACGTCCACATTCAGTATTACGTAAATACAAACTATGCCGTATTTGTTTCCGTGAGTTAGCTTATTTGGGGCAAATTCCGGGAGTGAAGAAAGCTAGCTGGTAAGGAGGAATTAACCATGAATATGACAGATCCAATTGCAGATATGCTTACTAGAATTCGTAATGGTGTTCAAGCTCATCATGATGTAGTAGAAATTCCTGCTTCTAAAGTTAAAGTAGAAATTGCTAAAATATTGAAGAGTGAAGGATACATTATCAATTATGCAGTAAGTGGTGAAAACGCTGCTGATAAAAAAATTAATGTTACATTAAAATATGGACCTAATAATGAAAAAGTTATTAGTGGTATCAAACGTATTTCTAAACCTGGTTTACGTGTATATGCAAAACAAGATGCTATTCCACGTGTTCTAAATGGATTAGGAATTGCGATTATCTCTACTTCTGCAGGCATGATGACTGATCGTGAAGCTAGAAGCAAGCATTTTGGCGGCGAAGTCGTTGCCTACGTATGGTAGTTATTGAAAGGAAAATAAAAAATGTCACGTATCGGAAATAAAGCGATTACCGTTCCTGATGGTGTTGAAGTTATCTTTAACGCAGGTAACGAGGTGACTGTCAAAGGACCTAAGGGTACTTTAACACGTCAATTTAGTCCTTTGATGGAATTTAAACACGAAGAAAATATTATTACTGTTATTCGTCCTAATGACGAAAAACATACTAAACAATTACATGGTACTACTCGTGCATTGCTTGCAAACATGATTTCTGGTTGTCATACTGAATTTGTTAGAGAACTTGAAATCGTAGGTATTGGATTTAAGGCTGCTTTAAGTGGTAAGAAATTAACGCTTAATATTGGTTATTCTCATCCAGTTGAGTTCATCGTTGAAGATGGCTTACGTGTTGAAGTTCCAACAGTTACTGAAATCAAAGTATACGGAATTGACAAGCAACGTGTTGGTGAGTTTGCAGCGAATGTGCGTGCTACTAGACGCCCTGAACCATATAAAGGTAAAGGTATTCGTTACAAAGGTGAAATTGTACGCCGTAAAGAAGGTAAAACGGCTGGTAAGAAATAGTGGGAAGGAGATAAAACGATGCTTAAGAAAACTTCAAAAAACGAAGAAAGACTTCGCCGTCATGCGCGAGTACGAACAAAAGTTAGTGGAACTCCAGAGTGCCCTCGTCTTAACGTATTTCGCTCTAATGCGCACATTCATGTGCAAGTCATTGATGATACTAAAGGTTGTACATTAGCTGCTTGTTCAAGCGTTGAATTAAAATTAGCTAATGGAGGCAATATTGATGCTGCTAAACAAATTGGTGCTGAAATCGCTAAACGTTGTGTTGCTGCAGGTATTACCAAAGTTGTATTTGACCGTGGTGGTTATATATATCATGGACGTGTCCAAGCTTTAGCTGATGCAGCTAGAGAAGCTGGACTACAATTCTAGAAGGGAGATAGTGATGGATCGTAAACCAAGAAGAGTCGAACGCGAAAAGGAATTTGAAGAACGCGTTGTTGTCATCAATCGTGTCAGTAAGACCGTTAAAGGTGGTCGCCGCATGCGTTTCTCTGCACTAGTTGTAGTTGGAGATAAAAAAGGACGTGTCGGATTTGGTACAGGCAAAGCAAATGAAGTACCTGATGCAATTAAAAAAGCAGTTGAGGCTGCAAAGAAAAATGTATTTAAAGTTAATTTAGTGAATGATGGGAAAACTATTCCTCATTCAGTAATGGGAGTATATGGAGCTGGTCAAGTTTTCTTGAAACCTGCTTCTGAAGGTACGGGAGTTATCGCTGGTGGTTCAGTTCGTGCTATTCTTGAACTTGCTGGTGTTACTGACGTATTGAGTAAATGTATTGGTTCTCGTACACCTATTAACATGGTACGTGCAACTGTTACTGGTTTAAAGAGTCTTAAAACTCTTGAAGGTGTTGCTAAACTTCGAGAAATGAAACCACAAGATATTCGATAGGAGGAATGGGCATGAAGTTACATGAATTAAGTTATACCGAAGGTGCTCGTCGTAGCTGCAATCGAGTAGGGCGTGGACAAGGTTCTGGAAACGGTAAAACTGCAGGTAAAGGTAGTAAAGGACAAAAGTCACGTAGTGGACAAAAAGTAGCATTAGGTTTTGAGGGTGGACAAACTCCATTATTCAAACGTATTCCTAAGCGTGGATTTACAAATTTTACTCGTAAAGAGTATGCAACAGTAAATGTTGAAGCGTTAAATGCTTTTGAAGATGGAACTACAGTAACCATTGAAATGATGCTTGAAACTCGTATCGTACGTAAAGTATGCGACGGTGTTAAAGTATTAGGTGAAGGTAGTCTTGATAAAAAGTTAACCGTTCAAGCTAATAAATTCTCTAAATCAGCTCAAGAAGCGATTGAAAAAGCAGGCGGAAAAGTAGAGGTGATCTAATATGATCAAAACATGTATCGAGTTATTTAAAAACAAAGATACACGTAATAAGATACTCTTCACCTTAGCAATGCTGTTTATTTATCGATTAGGTGCAGCGATTGTTGTTCCTGGTATCGATATCAATACGCTAAAAAGTGGTCTTGCTGAAAATACAATTTTGAGCATGATGAACTTGCTTGGTGGTGGGGCATTACAAAAACTTTCTATATTTGCAATGGGTGTTGGTCCTTATATCACCGCATCCATTGTAATTCAGCTACTTAGTATGGATGTTATTCCGGCTTTAACAGAAATGTCTAAATCTGGACAAACAGGTAGAATGAAAATGGATAAAATAACGCGTTATTTAGGCGTTGCTTTATCATTTTTCCAAGCGTTCACTATGGTGTATGCATTTGATAAATCAAATAAGATTTTAGAATCAAGCAGCTTAGGAAATTATTTCTATGTTGCGACTGTTCTTACCGCTGGTACAATGTTCTTACTTTGGATCGGTGATCAAATTTCGGCAAAAGGTATTGGTAATGGTGTTTCGGTAATCATTTTCTCTGGTATCGTTTCTAACTTACCATTTACATTTGCGCAAACGTATCGTACTCTTGTGGATTCAAGTTCACAAGCTGCGAAGTTTAATGGTTTGATTCAATTTTCATTTTTTGTTATCATGTACATAGTTATCATTCTGATGGTACTTGTAATGCAACTTGCTGTTAGAAAAATTCCAATTCAATATACATCGAGTTCAGTTCAACGTGGAAAAAGTGATATTACTTATCTTCCATTTAAAATTAACTCGGCATCGGTTATTCCGGTTATCTTTGCTCAGTCAATCATGACTGCACCGCAAATTATTGCAAGCTTCTTTCCACCAAATAACGTTACTATGTTATTTGATACGTATTTAAGCTTACAAAAACCAATCGGATTAATTATTTATGCAGTATTAATTGTATTGTTTACATTCTTCTATACAAACTTACAAGTTGATCCTGAGAAGATTGCTGAAAATTTAGGAAAATCGGGTGCTTATATTCCTGGTATTCGTCCAGGGAAAGAAACACGCGAATATGTGTCTAAAGTATTAAATCGTATTACTGTATTGGGTGCAACCGGTTTAACGGTTCTTGCCTTAATACCTTATATATTACCAAAAGTTACGCAATTACCTGCTTCAACAGCAATCGGTGGTACTGGTATTATTATCGTTGTTGGTGTTGCAATGGAAACGATGTCTGCTTTGAAGGGTCAATTGACACAAAAAGCATATCGTAGTTTCTTGAAATAGGTCCCTTATGAATATATTAATCATGGGTCCAGCGGGTAGCGGCAAAGGTACTCAATCCGAAAAAATTCTTGAGAAGTTTCACGTTCCTCATATTTCTACTGGAGATATGTTCCGTAAAGCTATCGCTGAGAAGACTGAAACGGGTTTAGTTGCACAAACTTATATGAATGAAGGAAAGCTAGTTCCAGATAGCATTGTCATTGATATGATTGCCGAAAGAGTAAAACAACCTGATTGTCAACTTGGATACTTAATTGATGGTTATCCAAGAACACTTCCACAAGCTATCGCATTTGAGGAAATTACTCAAACGATTGGTAAACCAGTTGATGTTGTTATTAATTTAGTTGTTGATTTTAAAGTTCTTAAAGATAGAATTATTGGGCGTCGTGTTTGTCGAACATGTGGTGCTATTTTCCATATTACAAATTTCCCTAGCAAAGTTGCTGGAATTTGTGATCATTGTAATAGTGTTCTTGTTCATCGTGCTGATGATACTGAGGAACAGTTGAAAGTTCGTTTAGAAGATTATTTGAACAGTACAAGAGCGGTTCTTGAATTTTATCGAGAGAAGGGTAAAGTCATTGACATTATGGCTTCACGCGAAATAGATGTCGTGTGGCCTGATATTGAACGAGTTTTAACTGAATTTAATAAATAATGGCTTAGGTTTCTAGCTTTGCTAGAGACCTATAGCTTATACTGGTTGATAAGGAGGATTAAATAACAATGGGTAAACAAGATGTTATTGAGATTGATGGAATCGTTGAAGAGACGCTTCCTGATACAAAATTCAAAGTGAAACTAATGAATGGACACGTTATTTTAGCTCACGTTTCTGGTAAAATCCGTATGCATTACATTCGCATTTTACCAGGCGATCGTGTTACTGTCGAGATTTCACCGTATGATTTAACACGTGGGCGTATAACATTTAGACATAAATAGTCTAGGAGGAAAAAACAAATGAAAGTAAGACCATCCGTCAAACCAATTTGTGATAAGTGCCAAATTATTAAGCGCAAAGGTACCGTCATGGTAATTTGTGAAAACCCTAAGCATAAACAACGTCAAGGAAACTAGGAGGAGAATAACATGGCTCGTATTGCAGGTGTAGATATTCCACGTGATAAACGTGTAGTTGTATCATTAACCTATATTTATGGTATAGGTCTTTCAACGGCTAAACGCATTCTTAAAGAATGTGGTATTAGCGAAGACAAACGTACAAAGGATTTGAGTGATGACGAGATCAATGATATCCGTCAAAAAGTTGACCAAATTAAAGTAGAGGGTGACTTACGTCGTGAAGTTGCTTTAAATATCAAACGTTTAATGGAAATTGGTTGCTACCGTGGACAACGTCACCGTCGTGGTTTACCAGTTAGAGGACAACGTACAAAAACAAATGCTCGTACACGTAAAGGACCTCGTCGTACTGTAGCTAATAAGAAGAAATAGGCGATAGGAGGAAATAATAATGGCAAAGGCAAAAGCAACGACTCGTAAAAAACGAGTTCGTAAAAATATAGCAAAAGGCACTGCTCATATTCATTCAACGTTTAATAATACAATTGTTACAATTACGGATGAAAAAGGTAATGCAATCGCATGGTCTAGTGCTGGTGCATTAGGTTTCAAAGGTTCTCGTAAATCAACACCTTACGCTGCTCAAATGGCAAGTGAGGCAGCTGCTCGTGCAGCAGTTGATCATGGAATGAAATCAGTAGAAGTTAGCGTTAAAGGACCTGGTCCAGGACGTGAAGCTGCTGTTCGTTCTCTTCAAACTGCAGGACTTGAAATTACTGTAATCAATGATGTTACACCAATTCCACACAATGGATGTCGTCCACCAAAACGACCTCGTGGTTAATAGAAGAAGTAGGAGGATAGGAAATGCAAAAATTTGAACGCGCCAATTTTGAAATCAAAGAGTATGTAGAATCAGAACATTATGGGAAGTTCGTTATTGAACCTCTTGAAAGAGGTTTTGGGACTACGATTGGTAATGCATTAAGACGTGTTTTACTTTCCTCATTACCAGGCGCTGCAGTTTTCTCATTGAAAATGGACGGCGTATATCATGAGTTTACTTCTCTACCTGGAGTTGAAGAAGATGTTACAATGATGATTTTAAACATTAAAAATCTTATTATGAAGATTGAAGATGATGAAATTCATACATTGCGCATTTCGGCAAAAGGTCCATGTGTAGTTACTGCAGGTGACATTTTATGTCCAGCAGGCGTGGAAATTTTAAATAAAGAATTAGTTATCGCAACATTATCAGTAGATGGTTCACTTGATATTGAACTTAAAGCTCGTAATGGTCGTGGTTATATTAGTGCAGATGGGAATAAGTTATTATACCAAAGTGCATCTCATAGCATTGGTACGGTTTATACCGATTCAATCTATACACCAGTTGAACGCGTAGGATATCAAGTTGAACCTACTCGTGTTGGTCATGATGCTAAGTATGATCGATTGATTATGGAAATTAGTACTGACGGTTCAATTACACCACAAATGTCATTGGCTTTGGCTTCTAAAATCTTAATTGATCATTTGGATATTTTAACAAATGTTCAAGAGTCAGTAATTGATATGGATTCTTGTATTAAAGATGGTATGAATGAAGTTTCTAATAAGGGACTTGTTATGATGATTGAAGACTTAGATCTATCAGTTCGTTCATACAATTGTTTAAAACGCGCTGGAATTCAAACAGTGGAAGAATTAACTCAAAAAACAGAAGACGAAATGATGAGAGTTCGTAACTTAGGTAAGAAATCTCTGAAAGAAGTTAAAGATAAGATATTTGAATTAGGTTTAAGCTTTAAATCTTTTGAGTAAGGTGGAGGAAATTGAAATGAAAAATCGTAAATTTGGTCGTACGGCTGATCATCGTAAAGCTATGTTAAGAAATATGGCAACTTCAGTGATTATGTATGGACGTATTGAGACAACTGAAATGAAAGCCAAAGATCTTCGTAGCGTTGTTGACGAATTAATCACTTTAGCAAAACGCGGTGATTTACATGCACGTCGTCAAGCTGCTAGTTACATTCGTCATGTTGTAGCAAATGCTGAAACAGAAGCTACAGTATTACAAAAATTATTTGATGAAGTTGGACCTAAATACCAAGATAGAAACGGTGGTTATACTCGCGTAGTAAAAACTGGCGTTCGTCGTGGTGATTGCGCTCCAATGGCAATAATTGAATTAGTTTAAAACTTTAAACAGTACTTCGGTACTGTTTTTTTTAATTATACTGAATACATATAGGTTTATATTGTATAAAAAGTAGAAAATTGTATTTTTTTAAATTAAATTGTTATATTATTAAATGGAATTGAAAAGGAGAATAGTATGAAAGCAATCATATCAGTAGTTGGAAAAGACAAAACAGGAATTCTTGCCCTAGTTAGTGGGGAATGCATGAAGTTTAACGGCAATATTGAAGATGTTTCACAAACTATTTTACAGGATGTTTTTACAATGGTGATGATCGTAGAAGTAGCTAAACAGGGAGATGAGTTTGTTGCGTTTGTTGATCATATGGAAAATGTTGGAAAGATGCATGGTTTAGTGATTCGTGTAATGCACGAAGATATTTTTAAAGCTATGCATACGATTTAGGTGATGTATGTTAAGTGTTAATAAAATATTAGAAACAATTAAAATGATTGAAGAGGAAGATTTGGATATTCGTACCATTACAATGGGTATTTCGTTGCTTGATTGTGCTGATACGGATATCGATGCTTCTTGTCGTAAGATTGTGGCCAAAATTACGGATAAGGCGAAAGATTTGGTGAAGGTTGGAGAAGCTATTTCTAAGGAATATGGTATTCCTATTATTAATAAAAGAATTAGCGTTACGCCGATTAGCTTGTTGGTGGATGTGAGTGGTGGTGATCCAGTTAAGTATGCGAAAGCTCTTGATGAGGCTGCGGCTATTGTTGGTGTTAATTTTATCGGTGGCTTTTCGGCATTAGTTCAAAAAGGTTTTACTAAAGGCGAATTGGCATTGATTGAATCTATTCCAGCTGCTCTTGCTTGTACGGAGAAAGTGTGTAGTAGTGTTAATGTTGGCAGTACTCGTGCTGGTATTAACATGGATGCGGTGAAGATGATGGGTCAGGTTGTTGTTGATTGTGCTACATTAACTAAGGATAGACAATGTATCGGTGCTGCTAAACTTGTTGTGTTTTGTAATGCGGTGGAAGATAATCCGTTTATGGCTGGTGCATTTCACGGTATTACGGAACCTGAGGTTGTTATTAACGTAGGAGTTTCTGGTCCTGGTGTTGTTCGTAGCGCCATTAAACGTTTAGGTAGTTCTTGTTCGATGGATAAAGTTGCGGAAGTGATTAAGAAAACAGCATTTAAAATTACGCGTATGGGTCAACTTGTTGGTTCTGAGGCAAGTCGTAGATTAAATGTTCCATTTGGTATTGTTGACTTATCGCTTGCTCCAACTCCTGCTGTAGGTGATTCAGTTGCTTATATATTAGAAGAAATTGGTTTAGAGCAATGTGGTGCTTATGGTACAACTGCTGCTTTAGCGATGTTGAATGATGCGGTTAAAAAAGGTGGTGTTATGGCGAGTAGCGCTGTTGGTGGATTGAGTGGTGCTTTTATTCCGGTATCAGAGGATGCAGGTATGATTGCAGCTGTTCGTTCTGGTTCACTTACATTAGAGAAGCTTGAAGCGATGACGGCTGTTTGTTCGGTTGGGCTTGATATGATTGTTGTTCCTGGTGATACTAGTCCTGAAGTTATTTCTGGTATGATTGCTGATGAAGCGGCGATTGGTATGATTAATAGTAAGACGACGGCTGTTCGTGTTATTCCAGCGATCGGTGTTGATAACGATGGTGAGTTAGAATTTGGTGGTTTACTTGGTAGTGGACCAATTATGAAGATTAACCAGAGAAGTGCATGTACGATGATTAATCGTGGAGGAAGAATTCCAGCTCCACTTCAAAGTTTGAAAAATTAGTTGCTTAGGCGACTTTTTTTTATCTTTATTGTTAAATCTATGTAAAGTTTTTAGGCTGTTGAAGTAGAAAAAAGAATGATT
>CAZTII010000046.1:0-15651 GCA_964613305.1 uncultured Erysipelotrichaceae bacterium | reverse complement strand
TACACCCCAAGATATTGGACTGCGATACACAAACCCCATGTCTTTTAATATACTCCTTTTATGATAAAGTGGCTTTTTTTATGAATTTTTGTAAAAAAGTAGTGCATAAGTTTTGCGTATAGTTTATAATTCATTTGTATACTTAGGAGGTACGTTGTGGATCAGTATGTTTTTGATTTTGCGACAAAAAACGATATCGAAATTTGTCAACATGTTGTGATGAGTTTAATGGAAGGTTTAAAAGAAGAAGAGGCAATTGAATTAACTATTCGTTTTATGAAGAAAGCGTATAAGATTGGTGCTAGTTATGATTATTCAGTGATTAGAGCATTAGCACAAGTATATTTAAGTGAACCACATCTACTAGAAGAATAGCGAAGGCTATTTTTTTTATATAATAAAAAAATACCTTTTCAGGTATTTTAGTCTTTTGGTGTTCTTGTGCGACTTCTACTTCTAGAATCGCTTCTTGGTTTACTATCATTTCTTGGTGTTCTTGAGCGACTACTGTCACTTCTAGGTTTACCACCAAACGATTTTTGATCACGACTTTTAGATCCTTTTTTAACACTTACAGTGATTTCAAAACCACGTACGGTTGTATTTTTTAAGTCGTTAACGATTTCTTTTTCAAATTCTTTTGGAATTTCAATGGTTGATGTACGATCACTAATAGCGATTTTACCAATGTCTTTACCGTTAATTCCGGTTGCTTCTGCAATGGCACTTACGATATGAGCTGGCGTTACTTCGTGTTTTTTACCAACATTAATTTCAATCATAATTTTATCTTTTGATGTTGCGTTTAACGAATTGCTTTCTTTTTTTGGCGCTTCAATGACTTCAAGTAAGCGAGAAGCGAAGCAATGATTTGCTAGAGCACGTAATAATTCCATTTCCGTAAAGCCTTCTTGTAATAAGTTTTCTAGTAAACTGTCTACTCGTTTTGAAATTGGTTCATTTAACATCTTTTGTAAATCTTCTTTTGTTTGACGTAAACGAATTTCTTCAATCATTTTACCTGATGGTAAAGGTCGGGTTTCAATTTTAGCACGAGTGATTTTTTGAAGGTCATTGATCAAGAAACGTTGACGTGGAGTAAGAAGAGTTACTGCTAATCCTTCTTTTCCTGCACGAGCAGTTCGGCCAATACGGTGTACGTAGTATTCTGTTTCTTGAGGGAAATCAAAATTGTATACGGCGTCCATATCGCTGACGTCAATTCCACGTGCGGCTACGTCAGTACAAATTAAGATACTTAATTTACGTTTTTTGAATCGTTCCATGACATGAGAACGTGCTTCTTGTTTCATGTCACCATGAATTGCAGCAGCTGGATATCCTTTTGATACAAGTTCACTCGTTAAATCGTCAACCATTTTTTTCGTATTACAGAATACCATGGCTAATTCAGGACGATCTAATTCAATAAGTTGCATTAGGACATCGCGTTTATCGCTTTGTTTGCATTCATAAACAACTTGTTTAATTTTGCTGGCAGTCATTTCTTGTGCCGGTGTTTTAATATGAATAGCATTAGAAACGTATGTTGATGTAATGTCTAAGATTGATTTTGGCATTGTTGCGGAGAATAATACGGTTTGACGTTCTTCCGGCAAATGACGCATAATCGTTTCAATATCTTCTCTAAATCCCATGTTTAACATTTCATCAGCTTCGTCTAATACAATTTTAGAGCAGTTAGCTAGTTTTAATGTATGGCGATTAATATGGTCTAAAATACGACCTGGAGTTCCAACGACAATATCACAACCCTTTTTTAAATCTTGAATTTGGTTAGTGATTGGTGTTCCACCATAAATACAAACTGTTCTAATTCCTTCTTTGTATTTGGCAAACTTACGAATTTCTTCAGTCACTTGAAGTGCAAGTTCACGTGTTGGACTCAATATTAATGCTTTTGGACGTTTATCACCATCGCTTGTTATCATTTCGATAATAGGGATTCCAAAGGCAGCTGTTTTACCAGTACCAGTTTGAGATTGACCAATGACGTTGCCTCCACTTAATAATACAGGGATGCACGCGCTTTGAATGTATGTTGCTTCGTGGTATTCACAATCTGCAATAGCACGATTTACTTCTTTTGATAAATTTAATTCACTAAATTTCATTTTATACCCATCTTTCCAGTTTCCTACTATAGCACAAAAATTGGATTTAGTATAGATTAAACAACGATTATCACATTATTTACTATTATTCATTTGAATTTAGTGGAAAAAGGATTTTTTTGTAGTTGTCTTAGTTACAACTTAAAATGATGAGCACTATTATTTATAAAAATTGATTCAGTTTATTTGTATGGTAGGTTTACAATCGTATTTGTTATTTTAGATGATTACGTAAGGTTTAATACTAAAAATACGATTCATTGTTTTAAATAAATTTTATACTATTGTTAGTTTTGTTTTATATCAAAAAAAATATTTTTAAGGTAAAATAAACAATAATTATCACATTATTAACTGTTTTTTGATGAAATTTGCTTGTGAAAAGATTTAGTTGGGTGTACTATGAACCTAAGTAGGTGTGGGATATGTATAAAAAGAAGCTGTCGATTAGGGAAAAAATATTTAAACAATTAGGCTCAATGCGACTTATTGCATTGAGTTTTCTACTAGTGATTTTTACTGGTGCTGTTTTACTACAAATGCCGTTTACGAATAATGGCACTCCAGATCGTTTTATCAACAACTTGTTTATGGCGACAAGTGCAACGTGTGTTACTGGACTTGCGCCACTTATCCCATTTGCGCAATACAATGCTTGGGGACATTTGGTAATGATCTTCTTAATGCAAATTGGTGGTTTAGGGTTAATGACATTAATATCGGTTATTTTAACGTTGATGAAAAACAAATTATTTGTTTCGGATAAAAAAATTATTCAAGATACATTAAGTAAAAGTGATTTTATTGATATTCCTAAATTTGTAAAAACCATTGTGAAGTATACTATTGTATTTGAAGGAATTGGTTTCTTATTATTTTCTATTCGTTTTGTGCCACAATATGGTTTGTGGAAAGGGTTGTATGCTTCTCTGTTTTTAGCGGTTAGTGCTTTCTGTAATGCTGGTTTTGATAACATTACTATGAGTAACTTAATTCCTTATCAAGGTGATGCTTTAGTGTCATTAACAGTGTGTTATTTAATTATTACTGGTGGTTTAGGATTTGTGGTTTGGATTGATATTCGCCAACAACTTGAAAACTTCTTTAAGAAGAAAATGGGTTTTAATAAGATCATGGTTCAAACTCATCTTCATACGAAGATTACTGTAGTGATGACGTTTATGTTGTTGTTAGTTGGAACATTGTATATTTTTATCTTTGAAAGCAGTAACCCATTGACTCTTGGTCCTATGGACTTTAAAACACGATTACTTGTTTCATTTTTTCAGTCGACAACGTTGCGTACGGCGGGTTTTTGTACTGTAGATATAGGCACCTTACGCCCAATTACGCAGGTATTGATGAGTGTTTGGATGTTTATTGGTGGCTCACCAGGAGGTTGTGCTGGTGGTATTAAAACAACAACCTTTGCCGTTATTATGTTATTTACCATTTCTTTAATGAAAGGGGAAAAGCACATTACCATTTTTAGTAAAGACATTGCGACGGAAGCATTACATAAAGCGTTTGTTGTCTTTATGATGTATAGTTTGGTATTATTAGGTGGTGTATTAATTTTATCGGTAAGTGAAGTTCATGCTTCTTTTCTAGCTATTGTGTTTGAAGCAACATCTGCTTTAGCTACCGTAGGGTTATCATTGGGAATTACGCCAACATTAACAGATGTTGGTCGAATTGTTATTATTTTATTAATGTACATCGGGCGAGTTGGTCCAGTAACGATGTTAATGTCGTTAACAGTGAAACAATCGAAAACTAAGGCAGTAACATACGCACCTGGAGAAGTGCTCATTGGATAGGAGAAAGTCATGAAAAATAAAACATTTGCAGTTTTAGGTCTAGGTATTTTTGGTTCTACCGTCGCAAAAGAATTGTCGAATTTTAATTTGGAAGTGATTGCGGTTGATATGGATATGTCTTGTGTTGAAAGAGTTGCTGAATTTTGTAGTCATGCCGTTCAAGCAGATATTGCTGATATTGATCAATTACGTCAAATTGGTGTTCAAGATTGTGATTGTGCGGTTATTGCGACAAGTTGCCATTTAGAGGATAGTATTATGGCAATTATGAACTGTAAGGAATTAGGTGTTCCTTATATTGTGGCAAAAGCTAAAAACAAAAAGCACAAAGAAATTTTAGAAAAAGTTGGTGCTGATCGTGTTGTTCGTCCAGAAAAAGAAATGGGAATGAGAACAGCGAATAGCTTAGTATCACCAAACATCATTGATTTGATTGATGTGGATGATGAATACAGCATTGTTGAAATTGTGGCACCAAAGGATTGGATTGGAAAAACATTGCGTGATTTAGCGCTTAGAAATAGTTTCGGTGTCAATGTATTAGGAGTACGTCGTGGTATTTCTGGTCATTTATCGATTTCCCCAAGTGCGGATTATTTAATTGATAAGGATGATTATTTATTAGTAATTGCGGAAAATAAGAATTTCAGTAATTTCGAACTAATTATATAGGGGGTGAGTATGACAGTGTATGAGTTTTTTCCGAAAGGAGTTTGTTGTCGTAAAATGAATTTTTCATTGAATGATAACACGATTGAACGAATTGATATGGTAGGTGGTTGTGATGGTAACTTAAAAGGAATTTGTAAGTTAGCTGAAAATCGCAGTATCGATGAAGTAATTGGTCTATGTAAAGGAATTACATGTGGAAGTAAATCAACATCGTGTCCTGATCAAATGGCAGTAGCGCTAATGAAGTTTAAGGAGCAACGTTGATGAATGAAGCTGGTATTTGGTTAGATTATAGTAACCATACGTGGATTATTGCCATCCAAGATGAAAAATGGCTTCCTGAAGAAATTAAAAATTTCAATAAAAATAAGTTTCAAATTGCACTTTATCAAAAGAAGCGATATATTTGTTTTATTGTGATGGTTGATGATGTCATTGAACCATCTGATTGTCCGCTAGTTGTATGTGATTTTTCTGAAGAAGCACTTCAGTCATTAGAAGATACTGTGGATTATCAAGTTCAAGTTCATTTGTTGGATGGAAATGGTGTCCTTGCTAAACGAGAAATCAGTTTAACGAGTAAAAATAGTCGTTTATTAAAAGAGTTACTTCGTCAAGAAAAATCATTTGAACTTTCTGATGAAGAATATGATTTGATTATCTCGTCATTTCAACAGTCGATTGAACCAGTAGATTGTTTAACGGATGTTTGTTTTATACAATAATACCTCAGTGAGGTATTTTTTAAATACTGTAGTATGGTATAATTGTTTAGTTAGATGGAGGAAAACTATGTCTAGTATAAAAAGTGCTGTTTTAGCCGCAATCTTGATTGCGATTGATTTAATAACAAAAAGTATCGCTTACCAACAATTACTGCATTCTAGTATTGTTATAATACCTAATTTTTTCTCATTGACGTATACGGAGAATACTGGTGCGGCATGGAGTATGATGGCAGGGAAACAACAACTATTGACGACGATATCACTTATTGGCGCTGTTATTTTTACTTATATGTTTAGCCAGACGAAAAAAGACGATTGGTTTGGTCGATTATGCTTAACAATGATGATTGCGGGAACATTAGGTAATTTCTATGATCGTTTTATGTTAGGGTATGTACGTGATTTTTTAAGTTTTATTATATTTAACTACGATTTCCCTATTTTTAATGTTGCGGATATGTTGTTATGCATTGGTGTATTTGGTTTATTGATTCAAACGATGTTAGGAGAAAAACATGGAAAAGTTTAAATGGATTGTTAGTGAAGATGAAGGGGTACGTATTGATAAGGTTGTTGCCCTTCAGTTAGAAGATTTATCACGAGGAAGAGTTCAACAGCTTTTAGAAGAAGGTTTAGTTCTTGTGAACAATGAAGCAAAAAAGAACAATTATAAAGTGAAGTTGGATGATGTGATTGAAGTAACAGTTCCTGAAGCTGAAGAATTAAAAGTGGAAGCGGAAGATATTCCTCTTGATATTTTATATGAAGATCACGATATCATCGTAATTAATAAAGCGAAAGGGATGGTTGTTCATCCAAGTGCGACGAATCAAAAAAGTACCTTAGTTAATGCGATTTTGTTTCATTGTAATGATTTATCCGGAATCAATGGTGTTTTAAGACCTGGTATTGTTCATCGTATCGATAAAAATACGACTGGGTGTATCGTTGTTTGTAAAAACGATAAAGCCCATGAAAGTATTTCGAAACAATTATCATCTAAAACATGTCGTCGTGACTATACGGCGCTTGTTCATGGAGTCATCATTCATGATCGTGCAACCATTGATGCACCAATTGGTCGTGATGCGATGAATCGTCAAAAGATGATGGTGACTGATCGTAATGCACGTAATGCGATTACGCATTTTGTCGTAAAAGAAAGATTTAAAGCATTTACATTAGTTGAGTGTCAATTAGAAACAGGCCGAACGCATCAAATTCGTGTTCATATGCAATACATTGGTTTTCCAATTGTAGGTGATGATAAATATTCTTTAAAAAACACCCGAAAAGATACGCAAGGACAAATGTTACATGCTCATTCATTGACCTTAGTTCATCCAACAACGCAAGAAGAAATGACGTTTCATGCACCATTACCGACGTATTTTAACGATATCCTTGATGATATTAGAAAATGTGACTCATGATTGTAAAAGATGGCGATAACTATTACTACAAAAAAAATTCTCCTATTAACGATTTCCGTAAAAAAATAGCGTGGATTACGGATGGAACATTATCGATTGTTGTTGTGTGTACAGTAATGTATTTTTTACTTTATGTTGTTAGTGTTTTTGTTGGTGGACCAATTATGGCATCCATTGTATTAGGTGCTTATTATAAAACAGCTATTTTAGCTTTTTATGAAGTGTATCGTTTATTAACATGTGGATTTTTACACATTAATTTCGTTCATTTTTTAATGAATATGTTTTCATTGATTAATGTTGGTGTTTTGTGTGAACGTATTTTTGATAAGAAAAAGTTTTATCTTATTTTATTTGCTTCAATTATTGGTGGTAGTTGTTTTATCTTTGCTTTTGAAGGGAATCAATTAACGGTAGGTATTAGTGGTGGTATTTATGGGTTGTTAGGTGCTATTGTTGTCTATATGGTAAAAACAAAACTCATTCAAAATCAACAGATTGCGAAAAATTTATTTCAAACATTACTGGTTAACGTACTCATTAATTTATTGCCAAATGTTTCCTTTATGGGGCATCTAGGTGGTTTTATTACTGGAGTGATGATTTCTTTGGCTCTTCTTTCGGATAAAGAAAGTGCAAAACATTTGTATATTAGTACTGTATTAACGATAGTGTTATGTATTAGTGGTGGTTTTATGTATAAAAAAGGTGCACCAATTTATACCGAAACTGATAAAAATTATGTTCAAGTTATGTCGACGTTAAAGCTTGGCAATCGTGATAAAATGATGAATCAATTAGTATCATATTATGGGAGGATACGTTAATGAAGCGAGTAGATGTATTAAGTTGGGATGAATATTTTATGGGATTAGCCCATTTGTCAGGATTTCGTTCAAAAGATCCGTCAACACAAGTTGGTGCGGTGATTGTTGATGAAAGCAATCGTGTTGTTAGTATCGGTTATAATGGCTTACCTCGTGGTTGTAGTGACGATGAATTTCCTTGGCAACGAGAAGGTACAATGATGGAAACAAAGTATGCGTATGTTGTTCATGCGGAATTAAATGCGATTTTAAATAGTCCACGTTCGCCTAAAAACTGTACCTTGTATGTGTCACTGTTTCCGTGCAATGAATGTGCTAAAGCAATCATTCAAAGCGGTATTACTAAAGTTGTGTATGAGTGTGATAAGTATGCGGATACCGACGCGGTAAAAATAAGTAAAAAGATGTTAGAAGCATCTAATGTTGAAACAGTTCAATTAAAAAACAGCATTGAACTAACAGTTCAACGCCGTAAATAAGAAAGTGCTTTTTCAGTATTTTTAAAGTGTACTTTTGCGACTTTGTATAATTCTTCTTCTCCAAATTGTTGTATAAATGCTGCCGCGTCTTGGTCAACTTTATCACTTGCTCCTTTAGTAAAGGTAAAGTTGTACTTTTCTTCCATTTTTTCTAATGATTTTAAGAAAGCATATCGGGCAATCATGGAAGCTACTGCCACGGCTAAATATTTGTTTTCGGCTTTTGTTTCTAAATGAACACTATCAACAATTTCTTTTTCGCCGTTTAAATAACGGAAATATGAATCACGTGGCGTAAATTGATCGACTACTTGTAAGTTGGGTAAACCAACTTTCTTGTTTAAGTTGACGTATGCTTGGTTATGTAATTTCGCCTTGATAGCGTTCATATTCGCTGTTTTATGGATTTCATTGTACTTTTCATTGTCACAGATAAGTAAACTATAAGGACATAGTTTCATTAACTTAGGAGCTATTTCTAGTATTTTCTCATCAGTGACACCTTTTGAATCTTGTACTTGAAAGCTTGATAGAAGGTCATATTGACTACTTTCAACAATGGCCGCAACAACGACAACTGGTCCAAAATAATCACCGGTTCCAACTTCATCACTTCCGGCATGAGTGATACCAGAATTGCTTTGACTATAGAAGTCAGCACCATCTCCTTGATAGACGACTTTATTGGAATCATAGACAGTGATGGTACAATCACTTAACTTCAGTTGAAATTGAACGTACGGTATTTCTTTTTTAACGATATAGTTGTGATATGTTTGTTTTAATAAGCTAATTTGCTCGCTTGTGAGCGTATTTGTTTTAGTTTTCATGATATAATTTTAACACAAAGGAGGAACTTATGACTATACCTACTCAATTTATTTCTTATGTGAACATCGCTATTATAATTTTTTATATGTTAAGCGGGTTTATAGGCATGAAAAAAGGATTGGTTGTTCAATTGCTTGATTTTATTCGTTTTATATGTGCAGTATTTTTTGCTTGGAAACTTTCTCCATTGTTATCGTCGCAGTATGATGTCATTCCATCTAGTTGGAAAGAGTTGCCTGCTATGTTGTTAGGTGAATCGTTACCAGAAGTTGTCAATCAGATGATTTGGCAAGCTGTTTGTTTTATCATTGCGTTTATATTAATTCAAATTATTTTTTCTTTATTAAAAGCGGTTTTTAAAGAATTTAGTAAATTTACCATTGTAAAGTTTGTGGATAGTTTATTTGGTGGTGTTCTAGGTGTTATTGTTGCGACATGTTGGCTTTGTGCTGTTTCTTTTATTTTAGATTTTCCTGTTTTTACCAATGGAAGATTTATTAATGATACAACCGCATTGCGTCAAATTGTTCATGTTGCGACTCTTTTATTACAACAAGTGAAGGTTTAGTATGACTGAAGCATTAGAATTACAATTAATTATCGATGAAATGAGTTCTTTTTGTTCTTTTTCACTTGGTGAAAAATTATTACAAGAAACAAAACCTAGTTTTGATCCATTGGTCATTAAACGTGATAATAAACGCATAAAAGAAGCGTTAGCGGCGACGATTAGTTATGGTTCGATGCCGATGAATGGAATAAAAGATATCACTCATTCGATTATAAGTAGCACAAAAGGACAATGTTTAACTGCAATAGAACTACTTGAAGTAAAATGCTTTTTAAGTGGTATTTTAGATATGTTTACGTATGTAAAAAACATTGAAACAGAAAAAGAAGAATTATCTGATTTAGTGTATTCAATGATTAGTTATCCAAAGATTATTGCAGAATATAATCGGGTGTTTAATGATTATGGCGATATTAATGATGACGCCAGTAGTGAATTAAAAAGCATTCGTCGCAGTTTACGTAAAGTAGAAGAAGAAATAGCAACGACAACGGAACGATTTGTACGTGATCATTCGTCTCAATTAATGGATAGTATCGTTACAACACGAAACAATCGTTTAGTCGTATTAGCTAAAATTGGTGAAAAAAATAGTTTAGGTGGTTTTGTTCATGGTGAAAGTGCTTCAGGACAAACGGCGTATGTTGAACCGTTTAGTTTTGTCGCGTTGAATAATAAAAAACAATCGTTAGTGGATGGGGAAACGGAAGAGATTAAAAAAATATTGTGGCAGTGTACTGCTCTTTTAGTGCCTATCAGCGATAGTTTACTGAGTAATATGGAAACTTGTGCATTGCTTGATTGTTTGTTTGCTAAGGCATTATGGGGTAAAAAAGAAGATGCGATTGTTGCCAAGTTACAAGATGAGTTTTATTTACAGTTAAGTAAAGCGCGTCATCCATGCATTGATCGAAACGTTGTGGTATGCAATACGTATCGTATCGGTGGAGATAAAAAGATGTTGTTGATCACCGGTCCGAATACCGGTGGTAAAACGGTAAGTTTAAAAGTGATTGGACTAAGTGTTTTAATGACTTATTGCGGTATGCCTATTTGTTGTGAAGAGGCTATCATTCCATTTTTTGATGCTTGTTTTTTGGATATTGGTGATGAACAATCGGTTGTTCAATCGTTATCGACGTTTAGTTCTTCTTTAGTAAAATTAGCTAAAATTTCTAAAGAAGCCTCATCAAAAAGTTTAGTGTTGCTTGATGAAATTGGTTCAGGTACTGATCCTCGTGAAGGGGAAAGTTTAGCGATTGCTTTTTTAAATGATTGTCGTCGTAAAGGATGTTTTGTTGTAGCGACGACGCATTATGGGCGATTAAAAACATATGCTAAAAAACATGATGATATTTGTATCGCTTCGGTTGATTTTGATTTGGAGAAATTAATGCCTACGTATCGTTATCGTGAAGGATTTAGTGGTCAAAGTAATGCTTTTGATATTGCGCGTCGTTTTGGTTTAAAGGAAAGTATTTTAGTAGAAGCGCAACAGTTGAAACAACAATTGAAGTCGACAGAAGATGAATTGATTGAAAAGTTAGAAAAACAATTGATTGAAAATCATGAAAAAGAAGAACAATTAAACCAATTATTGTTAGAAAATGAACAAATAAAACGTGAAGTGGCTGAACAGCTAGCACAAATTGATTTAAAAAAATCACAGTTATTACAACAAGCTGAGAAAAAGGCGATGGATTATGTTGAAGAAATCATGGTGGAAGCAGATTGTTATTTAGAGGAATTAAAAAGTAGTAAAGAGCCTCAACATGCGATTAAGCGCAAGATTGAACAATTGATTCCAGAAAAACCAGTAGTTGTACCTCATAAGAATTTTGAGGTTGGTGATGTTGTGGAATATAAGATGTCAAATCAATTAGCGATTATTCGTGATATTGATCGTAATCGTGTTACATTAGATATTAATGGTTTAAAAGTTCAAGCAAAGATAAAAGAACTTCGTCATACGGATAAGCGTCCAGTACCTCAACCTTCCAAGAGTCGAACAGTGTCATTTTCACCAATTTCGTCTTTTTCTATGGAATGTCATTTAATTGGATTGCGTGTTGATGAAGCGTTAGAAGTGATGGCAAAATATTTGGATGATGCGAAAATGGCGCAAGCGCCATCGGTTCGTATTATTCATGGCGATGGTACAGGAGCTCTTCGTAAGGCAGTTCATGAAGCATTGAAGAAAGATAAGTCAGTGGCACAGTTTCGCTTAGGATCAATTTCTGAAGGTTTAACTGGAGCCACGGTTGTGACGTTTAAGGAATAACGATGAATACACAATTACAAGCTAAATTAGCGAATTTACCACTACTTCCAGGATGTTATTTAATGAAGGATTGTAGCGATGAGATTATTTATGTCGGTAAGGCAAAAAAACTTAAAAATAGGGTTAATCAATATTTTGTTGGTGCTCATGATTATAAGACGACAAAGTTAGTATCCTTGATTTGTGATTTTGATTTTATTGTAACCAACAGTGAAAAAGAAGCGTTGTTGTTAGAAATAAATTTGATTAAATTGCATCGTCCTAAATTTAATATCTTTTTTATGGATGATAAAACATATCCGATGATTCGTTTAACAAGTGAAAAATATCCTGTTTTTAAGGTTGTTAGGGAAAAGAAAATGGATAAGAAAAGTTCTTATTTTGGTCCTTTTCCTGATGCTAGTGCAGCGCATACGATGCTTAAATATATTTCTATGTTATTTCCGCTTAGAAAATGCGATAAAATGCCTAAAAAGGTTTGTTTGTATTACCATTTAAAACAATGTTTAGGACCTTGTGAATATGATGTGAGTGAGGATGACTATCAACAATACGTTGATGAAGCAATGAAGCTATTAAAAGGCGATACAAAACAATTAGTAATGACGCTGAAGGAGCAGATGAATGAGTATATTGAAAATTTAGACTATGAAAAAGCAAAGTCAATTCATGAAATCATTCAATCCATTGACCATGTCAATGAACAACAACAAGTTCAATTTTCCGCTAAAAATAACATGGACGCTTTTGCTTATGCGATAGATCGTGGTTTTATTTGTCTTCAGATGCTTGGAGTTCGCGATGGAAAAGTGTTAGAGAAAGATCATACCATTGGAGAATTAGTGTTTGACCCATTAGAACAAAGTGGAGCCATGATTGCAAGCTATTATGAACACCATCCAATGCCAAAAGAAATTGTTGTGATGGATGATATTGATGTTGATTTACTTCAAGAGGCATTATCGTGTAAAATAACGGTTGCTAAAAAAGGATATAAAGCGTCGTTATTACAAATGGCTCAGTCTAATGCTAAAAAACAAGTGGAAATGATGTTGGATATCCAACAAGAGCACAATAAAACAATTAGTGATTTAACATCGTCACTTCAAGCGATTATGAATCATCCAGCAAAGCGCATTGAATTGTATGATGTCAGCCACATCGCTAATCAATTTACCGTAGGTGCGCAAGTTGTTTTTGATGATGGACAAATGGTAAAGAGCGATTATCGTCATTATCGTTTAGAAAATGGTAAAAGCGATGTGGATTCCATGCGTGAAATGTTAACTCGTCGTTTTTCTAAAGAAGGAATTATTCCTGATTGTGTCATTGTCGATGGCTCTTTAGCGCAAATCAATGTTGCAAGTGATGTGTTAAACATGTTCAATATTGATTGTGCATTGTATGGCTTAGCAAAAAATGATCGTCATCAAACGTCAACGCTTATTAGCGGCGATGGAGAAGTGATGGCGATTGATCGTACTAGTGATGTGTTTTTTTATTTAACACGGATGCAAGATGAAGTACATCGATTTGCCATATCGTATCACAGAAAATTACGATCAAAATCGATGTTTAGTTCGATTTTAGATAATATTGATGGTTTAGGTGATGTTAGAAAGAAGAAATTATTAAGTGAATTTAAAAGTGTAAAGCGTTTAAAAATGGCGACAATTGACGAGTTAATGGCTGTTTTACCAAAAAAAGTTGCAGAAGAAGTATATCGAGTCATAAAAGAAAATGCATAGTTGTATAAATTGTGCTACAATAAATTAGATACGGAGGAAGCTTTGATGAAGGCTAAACAAATTGGATTTGTAGCTATCGTGTTTAGTATTGCACTATCATGCATGGGTATTATGAACCTGAATTATGATATTTTGTCACGATATCCTTATAAAAATAAAGAACAACGACAATTAATACGTCATTATTTAAATAAAGAAGATATTGAGTATATTATTGAATATAGTATTGCGCCAACAACATTTATTAATTTTATTCAAGAAGATGGTTTTAGCATTTATCGCATTGAACAATATAACGCGTTACAACAGTTTTTATGGCAAGAATCACCTGCTAAAATTGTATCGATAGTAAATGAAACAAAAGATTTCTTTGATATTGCTAGTTTAAAAAATTATTTAGTTCATTATACGTATGAAGAATTACAGTTTTGGATGAAAAATGGTGATATTTATTATCCTGGTTCAACCTTATCGGTGAATGCAGGTCAAGTGAATGCATTTGTAAGTAATCGTGTTTCGATTTCCAATCGTAAAGCGTTAAATATCGAAGAATTAAGTAAGTCTATCCCTAAAACAAAAGGTAAAAAGATATATGTTGATACGACAGTAGCATTGCCGTTACATAACATGTGTATCGCCTTAGAAGAAGTATTTCCTTCTAATGGTTGTGGGGGATTAGTCGTTGATAATGGTTATCAATCATATGAGGAATTAGTTGAACAGTTTAATAGTTTGGAATGTCAACAATCAAACTCGAAATGTGAAGTTCCTGGTCATAGTGAACATCAACTAGGTTTAGCAATTGATTTCTTAATGAAAGATGGTAGTGATTTTAAATCGTCGTTACAAGCAGAATGGATTGCTAAGAATGCCTATGTGTATGGTTTTAGTCAAACGATGAGTGAAAGTTGTAAACCTTATACGGATAAAGAAGAAAATCTTGCACATCTTCGCTTTGTTGGCTATGATGTTGCCTATTATTTACATGAAAACAACATAAACTTCTTTGAGTATATGTCAACCAAATAAAAAGCGGGAAATTTATTTTCTCGCTTTATTTATTTCTTTACGTACTATTTTTTCAACATCTTTTTTAGTTAATGGTGGTGCTAATTCTTTCTTTATTTGTTGTTTTAAACGACGATGAATTAAATATTGTTCAAGTCCATTTTCTTGTAAATAAGGAAAGATAATTTTAATGAGTGGATGGCGACGACTTTCAATCATGCTGGTTGTAATTTCATTTACTTGATTATTTATTGATGTCGCTTTGTTGTTTAAGGCGTTCAATGATTGGGTTTTAACATTTATCATTGCTTGTAAATTACTGCTTTTATTTAGTAAGCGAAACATAAAGAAAATAGCTACTAGAGAAAGTAGGATTAAAGTGATTGTTATAAAGTAAGAGTAAATTTCTATTAGTTGATTTGTCATAAATATACCTCATTTTGATTATAGCAAAAATATCGACTTTTTAATAGTAAATTGTTCAATATAGATTTTATGACTAATCAATGATACAATAATGACTATAACAAATGATTTTAGGATGGTAACGATATGAACAATAATACTCACCCTATTAAAATAGTAGTAGTAAGCGACAATCATGGAAGGATTGAACCGCTAGTTAGGATTCGAGAAATGCATCGAGGTGCGGATGCATTTATTCATTGTGGTGATAGTGAACTACCGTCACATTTTTTGCAAGGTTATGCATCTGTTCGTGGTAATAACGATTTTTACGATGATTATCCGGAACATCGTGTCGTTGATTTAGGTGACATCCGTATTTTAGTAGTCCATGGTCATCGCCATATTTATTACAACAATTATGACTTATTGGCGAAAAAAGCATCGTCACTTGATTGTCATATCGTTTGTTTTGGTCATACTCATCGATATGTAGTGTTAAAGATTGATGGTATTTATTTAGTAAATCCGGGAAGTTTATCACGAAATCGTGATGGAACGGGTACTAGTTATGCGATTATTATGATTGAAAACGGTGTTATCTCAGTAACACGACATGATGGAAAAGAATAAGTGATACCAAATTATTTTCGTATTCAGTTACTGTTCACACCCCAAAACAAAAACTAATCCACAAAAATGAGTGAATTAGT
>CAZTII010000045.1:0-15806 GCA_964613305.1 uncultured Erysipelotrichaceae bacterium | reverse complement strand
ATTGAGAACTTTATAAGTTTTTGGATTGCGAAACAAGAAAACACCGAAACTCAAATTAATAATAAGATGCAAATAGTGATTAATGTGATAGAATATATTGTATAAGGAATTTATTTTAAAGAATAAAATAGTGGATGGAGGTGAAACACGTGCAGGTCGAGGTTATAACGATTGTAGCTATTACCGCATTTTTATGCGCCCTATCGATTGTGGTTGGAAAAAAGATAGAAGCTACTTCTGCCGAAGAAAAACCTAAAGGGTTAGTTTTATTGAGCTGTTGGTTTGTAGAAATCATTGATAATAATGTTCTAAGTGTTTGTAATGAAAAATATAAAAAACATTTATCTCCATATATTGGCAGTATTGCTTTATTTATTTTCTTTAGTAATATTATTGGCTTGCTTGCATTACCTTCACCAACATCTAATTATAGTGTTACCTTATCATTAGCACTCATTACTTGGATTACAATCCAAACCGTAAGTATTCGTGAAAATGGTATTGGATCATACTTGCATGGTTTCATTGAACCAATTGTTCCGTTTATTATTCCAAACTTTTTTGGTAAAATAGCTCCATTGATATCGATGAGTTTTCGTTTATTTGGCAATGTTTTAAGTGGCAGCATTATTATGTCGTTATTGTATAGTTTTACGTTATATTTATCGCAATTGTTGTTTGGACCAACCTCATTTAATGTTTTTGGCCCGATTATCGCTCCAGTATTGCATGCGTACTTTGATTTATTTTCAGGATTTATTCAAACATTTATTTTCATCACATTAACAATGGTATTTATTGGGAATGAAATTCCCCAAGAATAAAAACAATTAGAAGGAGGATATACAATGGATATCGGTAGAGGTTTAGTGGCAATTGGTGCTGGAATTGCGGTAATTACCGGAATGATGACTGGAATTGGTCAAGGATATGCAGCAGGAAAGGCAGTAGAAGCTGTGGGTAGAAATCCTGAAGCAGAGGGAAAGATTCGAACGATGCTAATATTGGGCTGTGCTGTTGCGGAAACGTGCGCTATTTATGGATTATTGACCGCATTATTATTAATTTTTGTGTATAAGTAAGCGAGGTGACTTATGTTAGATATTGATATAGCGAAACAACTGTTTCCTAATCCACTAACAATGATCGTTCAACTATGCTCTACCGGAGTATTGTTTTATGTTGTCGCTACGAAGTTATGGGCTCCAGCTAGAAAATTAATGGAAAAACGAGCTCAAATTATCACAAGTGATTTATCGTTGGCAAAAGATGAACTGGCGATGGCTAAACTACAACAAGCAGAAGCATCACTTGCTTTGTCAACTGCTTACAATAAATCAAAAGAAATAGTCAAACAAGCAGAAGAGGAAGCATTAGTGGCTAAAGCGGAAATAGTAGCACAAGCGAAAATGGAGGCAGCACGACAGCTAGAACGCGCACATGAGCAAATTGCGATGGCGAAAGAAGCGATGAAGGATGAAATGTTTGTCGAAATGGTGTCTATTGCGATGAGTGCATCGGAAAAATTACTACAAGTTAAATTGGATGATGTAGAAGATCGTAATTTAGTAGAAAATTTTGTGAAGGAAATACAAAATGATGAATGGATTAGTTAGTCGATACAGTAGTGCTTTGCTTGAGCTGGCAAAAGAATATAATTGCGTCGCAGCTTGGCAAAAACAATGTAAACTAATTGTTAGCGTTTGGGACGATGAATGCGCTAGCTTTTTCAATTCGCCTTCTATCGATGATTCAGTGAAGAAGAAGTGCTTAGAAGCATCATTTTCGCAAAGTTGTGATGAACTACTATTAAATTTTATGTTTATTTTAGTCGATCGAAAAAGAATTACATTATTAAAAGAAATTAGTTCTTATTATATAACATATGCAAATCAAGAGTTACGTATAATGAATGGTATTGTTTATTCGTCAACATATTTAAATGCGGATGAACTAGGAAAAATTGAAAAAAACCTATCAAAGAAAAAACATAATAGTGTGGAGTTATCGAATTATTTGGATAAACGACTTCTTTCTGGAGTTAAGGTAGTTGTAGATGGAGAAACATGGGATAGTTCATTAAAGGGTAGGTTGGATGAATTGTCAAAGACTTTATTAAAAGATAAAAGGAGGAGACATGTCATTAAAGGCCGATGAAATTAGTGCGATTATTAAGGAACAAATAAAAAATTATCGCCATCAAGTACAATCTTATGACTCTGGTATTGTACTTAGCGTCGCTGATGGAATTACATTGATACAAGGTTTAGAAAAAGCGATGTCGAGTGAATTGTTACTGTTTCCAAATGATGTTGTTGGAATGGTTCTAAACTTAGAAGAACACCACGTTGTGGCGGTATTGTTTGGTGATGATAGTAACGTAAAGGAAGGCGATGAAGTTCGCCGTACGAATAAAGTAGTAGAAGTTGGTGTAGGTGATGGCTTATTAGGACGTGTGGTAAATGCCCTTGGTGCACCAATTGATGGATTAGGCGCTATTGAAACAACAACATTTCGCCAAGTTGAAAAAGTTGCGCCAGGAGTAATGACACGAAAAAGTGTGCATCAACCATTGATGACAGGATTAAAAATAATTGATTCTTTAATCCCAATTGGAAAAGGACAACGTGAGTTGATTATCGGTGATCGTCAAACAGGAAAAACCGCAGTCGCAGTAGATACTATTATTAATCAAAAAGGACAAAATGTGACTTGTATTTATGTTGCGATTGGACAAAAAGCAAGTACTGTGGCGCAAATTGTCGAGAAACTTCGTCAACATGATGCTTTATCATATACAACGATTGTTTCATCGTGTGCTAGTGATCCAGTGGCACTTCAATATTTAGCGCCTTATACAGGTTGTACAATTGGTGAATATTGGATGGAACACGGAAAAGATGTTTTAATTATTTATGATGATTTAAGTAAGCATGCTATTGCTTATCGAACAATGAGTTTATTAATACGTCGACCACCAGGAAGAGAAGCTTATCCTGGCGATGTGTTTTATTTACATTCGCGATTATTAGAAAGAGCAGCGAAGCTTAGAGATGATTTAGGTGGAGGTTCTTTAACTGCTTTACCAATCATTGAAACCCAAGCGGGTGATATTTCAGCGTATATTCCGACCAATGTGATTTCTATCACGGACGGACAATTGTTTTTACAAACACAACTATTCCATGCCGGTATTCGACCGGCAGTAGATAGCGGTTTATCAGTAAGTCGTGTTGGTTCTAAAGCACAAACAAAAGCGATGAAAAAGGTTGCGAGCAGCTTAAAATTAGAATTAGCCCAATATCATGAACTATTAGCATTTACTCAATTTGGTAGTGATTTGGATAGTGCGACTGAAAAAGTAATTCGTCATGGTGAGCGATTGAATGAATTATTGAAACAAGGTCAATATCAACCTTTATCATTAGCATTACAAGTGTGTTCTCTTTTTAGTAGTAAACATGGCTATTTAGAGAAAATCGCTGTGGAAGATGTGAAAAACTACGAAAAGCGATTGCATCGATTGGCTAAGGATGAGTATTCCGATTTACTTGAACGAATTAATAAATATGGTGATTTTTCTCAAGAAGACGAACAACTTTTACATGAGTTAGCGACTAAAAGTTTAGGGTTGTAACGATGGCGAATATTCAATCGTTGAAAAGAAGAATTCGTTCGATTAAAACAACAGCTAAAATTACTAATGCGATGCAGTTAATTGCTCACTCTAAATACAAACGCTGCAAAGAGAACGTTGAAAAAACAAATGAGTATACGCAAACATTGCAACGATGTGTTAAAGAAATTGTAAGTCAAAACAGAGGGATTACTCATCCATATTGCACAGAGAAAAATAGTATGAATCATGTGACAATTCTTTTTAGTAGTGATATGGGATTGTGTGCTGGATACAATAATAATATGGTGAAATTGCTTGATTCTTCAAGTGAGAATCATGAAGTCATTGTTATAGGAACTGTTTTATATCCAATGGTTATTCGTGAGTATCGCTGTTTTGAACCAATGGTACAAAGTGACAAAATACAACGCTCACAGATTAAGAAAATAGCACAGTCTTTATTGAATCGATTTTCGAATAATGAAATTGGTCGGTGTGATGTTATTTACACGGAACATTACAACAGCATGAACATTCAAGCAAAAAAAATAACGTTATTACCAGTGGTATTAGAGGAAGCGGAAGGGTCTGATGTCGATATGATTTTTGAACCGGATGCTTATAGTGTACTAGAAGAATGCATTGAACGAATGGTTGTTGATACGCTAATGCACTTGTTGATGAGCAGTAAGACATCAGAAATGGCAGCTCGTGCGGTCGCAATGGAAAATGCAACCGATAATGCGAATGAATTAAATGATGAATTATTGTTGGAATATAATAAAACTAGACAAGCAATGATTACTCAAGAAATTGCCGAAATCGTTGGTGCAAGTAAATAGAATGGAGGGATTTTGTGAATAACAATGAAGGAACTATTATACAAGTAATTGGTCCAATTGTGGACATTCGTTTTACTCGTGGTTTATGTCCAACATTAAAAAATGCGGTAATTATTATTAAAGAAGATCAAAGCGAGCTAGTTGTTGAAGTAGCTGGCCATATTGGTGATGATGTTGTACGTTGTATCGCGATGGCATCGACCGATGGATTAGTGCGTGGCTTAAAAGCAATCGATACGGAAGAGGCAATTAGAGTACCTGTTGGTGATGAAGTATTAGGTAGAATGTTTAACGTGCTTGGCGAGCCAATTGATGAATTAGGACCAGTAGGCGCGAAAAAACGAATGCCAATTCATCGACCAGCACCAACGTTTCAAGATCAGATGACATTTACTGAACTTTTAGAAACAGGAATAAAAGTCATTGACTTATTATGTCCATACATCAAGGGAGGAAAAATTGGTCTCTTTGGAGGAGCTGGTGTAGGTAAAACAGTATTAATGCAAGAATTAATTCATAACATTGCCACTCAACATGGTGGCCGATCGGTCGTTGCTGGAGTTGGTGAAAGAACTCGTGAAGGCAATGATATGTATTTTGAAATGAAAGAATCGGGCGTTCTTGATAAAACGGTATTAGTTTACGGACAAATGAACGAATCGCCGGGTGCTAGAATGCGTGTAGCCTTATCCGCCTTAACAATGGCGGAACATTTTAGGGATGAAATGTCTCAAGATGTATTGTTGTTTATTGATAATATTTTCCGTTTTAGCCAAGCTGGATCAGAAGTATCGGCTTTACTTGGAAGAATGCCTTCTGCTGTTGGTTATCAGCCGACATTAGCATTAGAAATGGGACAATTACAAGAAAGAATCACATCGACAAGAAATGGTTCTATTACATCCGTTCAAGCAATTTATGTTCCAGCGGATGATTTAACTGACCCCGCGCCATCTACAGCATTTACGCATTTGGATGCGCAAACGGTATTGGATCGAAAAATTGCTTCTCTTGGTATTTATCCCGCGATTGACCCACTTGAATCCAATAGTAGAATGTTAAATCCACAATATATTACGGAAGAACATTATCGTGTAGCGCGCGGTATTCAAGAATTATTACAACGCTATAAAGAGTTACAAGATATCATCGCTATTTTAGGAATGGATGAGTTGAGTGAAGCGGATAAAGTCATCGTTAATCGCGCTCGTCGTGTTAGAAACTTTTTATCGCAACCATTCTTTGTCGCGGAACAATTTAGCGGATTGGATGGTAAATATGTTCCATTATCAGAGACAATTTCAAGTTTTAAACGCATATTACAAGGAGATGGTGACCATTTACCAGAAATGGCTTTTATGTACGTTGGTAATTTTGATGAAGTGTTAGAAAAAGCAAAAAGGCTTGCTGTATGATTGTATGTCGAATTGTAACACCAAATGGATTATATAAAGAGGTAGAAACATCAATTTGTAATATTAGAAATAAAGATGGAGAGCTTGGCATATTATCAAATCATATGCCACTGGTAACTAGTCTTGAAATTAGTAAGATGACATTAGTGGAAGATGGTAAAAGAATAGAATACGCTGTTGGTGGAGGATTATTTTACTTTAAAGATAACGTTGCGACAGTACTTACTGATAGTATTGAACGATCTGATGAAATTGATGTTGAACGAGCTACAAAAGCGAAGGATAGAGCAGAGAAACGATTAAAAGAAGAAAATTCTGATATTAAACGCGCAGAAATGGCACTTAAGAGGGCATTAAACCGATTAAAAGTTAAAGGAAATCAATGAAAAAAACAGCGTACGCTGTTTTTTAAGTACAGTAATACGATATAATAAAGCATATTAAAGGAGAAATTGTATGATTGATGATATTATTCGTAGTAGAAGAAGTGTAAGAAAATTTAGTGAGAAAGAAGTAACAGTTGATGATATTAAACAAATTGTTGAATTATCAAGGTTTTCTCCTAGTTGGAAAAATAGTCAAACAGTTCGTTATAACTGTATAAGAAATAAAGAAACAATAAAGAAGATTGCTGAAAATGGTATGAATAACTTCGCATGGAATACAAAAACCGTGTTAAATGCTCAAGCGTTGGTCATCTTAACGAGCATTCCTGGCTTGTCCGGGTATAATGAAGATGGAAATGTAGAGACGAGTAAAGGTGATGGTTGGCAGATGTATGATGCTGGAATTGCTGCTTCAACATTTTGTTTAGCTGCGCATAGTAAAGGTATTGGTAGTGTTATTTTAGGTATTTATGATGAAGCATACATTCAACAACTGTTAGAAACAGATTGTGCAGTGAATGGAATTATTGTAGTAGGTTATCCATTGTATAAAGAAGATGGAAGTATTGTAGGGACAAGAGAAGTAAGTCGTTTATCAGTTGAAGAAATTCTAACGATGGATGAAGAATAGGAGAAATAATGGTAAGTAGATACAAGATTGTTTCGTTGAATGAGATGGACATCGAACAAACGATGCTTCTTTTTCAACAAGAAAGTAGTAAAGGATGGCATGTTGATGGCTATTTGTTTGGAGTTGCTCGTTTTACACAAGGAAAGCCAGAACAACGATTTTATAGTGTTTTAACGCATAGTAATTATTTACAAAACGTTACTAGTTTAGATGATGAGTTTCAAGAAAAAAACAGTGAAGTGTGTAATCAAGGATATACATATGTGACAACGTATTTTCAACACCATATTTACTATAGTACGAAACAATTAAATCCACTTACTACCGATTTGAAACGACAAGTAGAAAAGAAACTAAGTAAAAATAAGGTTGGGATTGTATCGTTAGTTTTACTTACTTTATTCTTGATTGGAATGATAGTCTTATTACTTAAAAATCGTTTTATCTTTTGGTTTATCGAATCAGCTGATGTACAAACAATTTCTATTTCATTAGTTTATGCCATCATTCATCAACTTGTGATGATGGTTAGTTATAAACGATTTTTAAACGATAAATCATCATCATTATTACGTAAATTAAATTCACTATTGTTGATGTTTACGTTGCTTTTAGTTATTTATAACAGTAAAACAACGCCAATTTATTATTTATTTTTAATTCCGATCCTCTTTCGCTTTCTTGGCCAATACCAACTTATTAAAGTGCAATCGCGCTCCTTGATGACGATGATTGTTTTGGTTGTTGTATTAGTAACAAATTCTTTGTTGTCACAATTACCTACTCAACCAGTGCATTCTGTTCATTATTACAGTTTTGCGGATATGGGTAAACAACAAGGAGTAAGTAGTATTAAAAAGAGTAAAAATTTGTTGGTGAAAGAAGTTGTTTCGTATGTAGAAACAGATAATTCAACGTTTGTTTCAAGTCAATACATTAAGTTTCGATGCATACAGTTAAAGGATTTCTATCTTGAGAAATTAATCAAACAATTGAATCTTACGGTAAAAGAGAATGGGTTAGTTGGTGAAAATCAGGTGGTTGTTGTAAGTGATGACACAATTATGATTGTAACTTCATCGTATGATGACATGTCGATAAATAAAATTGAATCTAAAGTACATTAATATTGAAAGTGTATGAAATATACTTCATATTATTTAAAATGTAACAAAATAAAAATATTTTCACTTCTAATTGAAAATGTTTCGATATATAATAGAAGCAATAACTAGTGGATAATAGTGTAGGAGGGTATATGGCGACGTGTTTTGAAAAAATTTGGAACAATCATGTAATAACAGAAGAGGGCGATGATGCGGCTCTTTTATATATTGACGCTCATTTAATTCATGAGGTAACATCACCTCAAGCGTTTTCAGGGTTGCGTATTCAGAATAGAAAGGTTCGTCGACCTGATTTAACGTATGGTACAATGGATCATAATACACCAACAGTACTTGCAGATCGTTATGATATTAAAGATGTCGTTTCTAAAAATCAATTAGAGACATTAGCAGCTAATTGTAAAGAATTTAATATTGAATTGCATGATATGTTTTCTGACTATAATGCGATTATTCATATGTTAGGACCAGAACTTGGAGTTACATTGCCTGGAAAAACAATTGTGTGTGGTGATAGTCATACCGCAACTCATGGCGCTTTTGGGGCAATAGCTTTTGGTATCGGTACTTCGGAGGTAGAGCATGTTTTAGCGACTTCAACATTGTGGCAAAAAAAGCCAAAAATGATGGGCGTTAAAATAACAGGTAAACTACAACCAGGGGTATATGCAAAGGATATTATTTTAGCATTTATTCGTAAGTATGGAGTGGCAGTAGGAAATGGCTACGCCTTTGAATTTTATGGCGATACAATTAGTAATATGAGTATGGATGAGCGTATGACTATTTGTAATATGGCGATTGAAGCTGGTGGAAAATCTGGTATTATTGCTCCTGATGAGAAAACATTTGCTTATATTAAAGATAAAAAACATGCGCCAAAAGGTGAAGAATTTGAGCGTATGGTACAATATTATAAAACATTAGTAACGGATAGCGAATCTGATTTTGATAAAATAGTTACCTTAGACGCTAGTAGTGTTGCACCACAAGTAACTTGGGGAACAAATCCTTCCTTAGGTGTCGGTATTGATGAAGTATTACCAGAAAGTAGTAATGATTCGATGGTAAAAGCGTATGGGTATATGGGGTTAAAACCTGGTATGAAAGTGAGTGATATTCCATTATCACACGTCTTTATTGGATCTTGTACCAATGGTCGCTATAGTGATTTAAAAGATGCGGCAGAGTTGATTAAAGGAAGAAAAGTTGCACCAAACATTACTGCCGTTGTTGTTCCTGGTTCTACTCAAGTGAAAAAAGCTTGTGAAGAAGCTGGAATTGCTGACCTCTTTATCGAAGCAGGGTTTCAGTGGCGTGAAGCAGGATGTTCTTCGTGTTTAGGAATGAATCCTGACTTAATTCCTGAATTTGAACATTGTGCAGCAACATCAAATCGTAACTTCGAAGGACGTCAAGGTAAAAATTCACGTACGCACTTAGTAAGTCCGGCAATGGCTACCTTAGCTGCTATTTTAGGTCACTTCGGTGATACAAGGGAGGAAGCATGAAACCATTTACAGTATATACAGGAACAACTGTTCCATTAATGAGAGATAATATTGATACTGATCAATTGATTCCTAAACAATATTTAAAATCAACCGAAAAAAATGGCTTTGAAGATTACTTATTTGATTCATGGCGATATAACGATGACCGTTCTTTAAATATGGAGTTTGTTTTAAATAAACCAGAATATAAAAAAGCTACGATTTTAATTGCAGGTGATAATTTTGGATGTGGATCATCAAGGGAACATGCCGCATGGGCTCTTGAAAATTATGGCTTTCGAGTCGTGGTTGCGGGCAGTTATTCAGGTATATTTTACATGAATTGGTTAAGCAATGGTTGTTTACCAATTACACTTGCTCAACAAGATAGAGAAGAACTTGCTTCACTGTTACCAGATGAAGAAATTGAAGTTAATTTGTATGAACAAGTTATAAAAACGGCTAAGAAAAATTATCCCTTCACTCTTGAAGAAAGCTGGCGTCAGAGACTGTTAGCAGGTAAAGATGCGATCGATATTACGTTAGATTATGAACAGTTAATCGCTGCGTATGAAGAAAAAATGCCAGAATTTTTAAAGAAAAGTAGAGGATAGACATGTGTTAAAATTGTATAATTACATTGAAGCTAAAGAAAGATTACAAACTATCATAACAAAAACAAAATTAATTCATAGTGCGACATTATCGCATGAAACAGGCAATGAGTGCTATATAAAACCGGAAAATTTACAACGGACAGGTTCATTTAAAGTTCGTGGCGCTTATAATAAAATGGCTAAGTTGTCGGAAGAAGAAAAAAAATGTGGTGTTATTGCAGCGTCAGCTGGTAATCATGCTCAAGGAGTTGCCTTAGCGGCAAGTCGCTTAGGTGTTAAAGCAGTGATTGTTATGCCAAAACATACGCCACTCATTAAAGTGGAAGCAACACGACAATATGGTGCTGAAGTTGTTTTAGCTGGTGAAGTGTATGATGATGCGTGTAATTATGCAAAGCAGTTGCAAGCAGAAAAAGGATATGTGTTTGTACATCCATTCGATGACGAAGATGTCATTGAAGGACAAGGAACAATTGCTTTAGAAGTATTAGAAGAATTACCAGATGCGGATATCTTGTTAGTGCCACTTGGTGGTGGTGGATTAATATCAGGAGTAGCTAGTGCGGCAAAACTAAAAAATCCATTAATTAAAGTTATTGGTGTTGAACCACAAGGCGCTGCAAGCGCTTTATATGCTCGAAAAATGGGTAAAGTAGTAGAACTTACTGATTCAGCAACCATTGCTGATGGTGCAAATGTTCGTCGCATCGGTGATTTAAACTTTAACTATATTAGTGAATATGTCGATGATATTATTACTGTATCAGACTATGAATTAATGGAATCATTTTTAATTCTAGTGGAAAAACATAAAATTGTTGCTGAAAATGCAGGTATATTATCAGTCGCAGGACTTAAGAAATTACAAGTAAAAGGAAAGAAAATTGTCTCTATTTTAAGTGGAGGTAATATTGACGTATTAACTATTTCATCAATGATCAACAAAGGATTAGTCGCTAGAGGAAGAATATTTGTATTTTCAGTAGATTTACCAGATAAACCAGGTCAACTTGTGAAAGTATCTGAAATATTATCAAATCTTAATGCGAACGTTATTAAACTAGATCACAACCAATTTAAAAACCTAAATCGTTTCCATGATGTTGAACTACAAGTTACAGTGGAAACAAATGGTGAAGAACATATTGAGAAAATTATTGATGCATTTGATGAAGCAGGATTAATAATAACAAGGATGAATTTATAAAAAAAAGGGTGATAACAATGAAAAATGAACAAATAAATGGCGCAAGAATTTTACTAGAATGTTTATCGCGAGTTGGTGTTACAGATATGTTTGGTTATCCAGGCGGTTCTGTTATTCCAATTTTCGACGAGATTTATAAATTTGACAAAATTACTCATTATTTTGCACGACATGAACAAGGTGCAGCTCATGAGGCGGATGGTTATGCTCGTGCAACAGGAAAAGTTGGCTGTTGTTTAGCGACTTCAGGTCCTGGTGCAACGAACTTAGTCACAGGAATTATGACGGCTCATATGGATAGTGTTCCTTTGCTTTGTCTAACAGGACAAGTACCAACGACAATGTTAGGTCGAGATTCATTTCAAGAGTCTGATATTGTTGGTATTACTATTCCTATTACGAAGATGAATTATTTAGTAACTGACATTCGTGATTTACCACGAATCGTTCAAGAAGCATATTATTTAGCGAATACTGGTAGAAAAGGACCAGTGTTGATTGATATTCCGAAGGATGTTCAGTTAGCGAAGATAAGTGTTGATGAATTTGAAAAAATTTATAATAAAGGATTTACGCTTGAAGGATATGATCCAACAGTCAAAGGTCATAGTGGACAAATTAAGCGTGCTTTAACGTTGTTAAAAGACTGTAAGAAACCGTTAATTATTGCTGGGGCAGGAGTTCTTCGTGCGAATGCTACCGATGATTTAAAGACGTTTGCTTCATTATTACATGCTCCAATCACAACGACTCTTTTAGGATTAGGAGCGTATCCTTGTTCCAATGATAATCATTTAGGAATGTTAGGTATGCATGGTACAGTTGCGGCTAATTATGCAACCGAAGAAGCAGATTGTGTTATCGCATGTGGTATTCGTTTTGATGACCGTATTACTGGAAATCCAGATAAATTTTGTAAGAACGCGAAAGTAATTCATATTGATATCGATCCAGCTGAAATTAGTAAAAATATTAAAGCTGATGTTCCAATTGTTGGTGACTTGAAAAATATATTAGAAGGCTTAAATGCTGAAATGCAACAAATGAATCATCAAGAATGGATTGATCAATGCGCTTCTTGGAAGAAAGAATATCCAATGGTTGTTCCAGAAACAACTGATGATAGTCTTAATCCTCAATACGTTTTATCAGAATTAAATAAAGTGATTAATGGTGATGCTATTATCGTAACAGATGTTGGTCAACATCAAATGTGGACTTCTCAATTTATGTCGTTTGAAAAACCAAACACTATTTTATCTTCTGGTGGAGCTGGAACGATGGGCTTTGGTATTCCTGCATCAATCGGTGCTCAAATTGGAATGCCTGATAAAAAGGTTGTTTTAATTGTTGGTGATGGTGGATTCCAAATGACACTTCAAGAATTGATGATGTTGCGCCAATACAATTTACCAGTAAAAGTATTTGTGATGAACAATAGTTATTTAGGAATGGTTCGTCAATGGCAAGAAATATTTAACGATCGTCGTTATTCTTTCGTTGATTTATCGTTTAATCCTGACTTTAATGTGATTGCTGAAGCATATGGACTTGAGAATGAAAAAATTACGACCAAAGATGAGTTAAAACAAAAACTTCAAGGTATTATTGAATGCAATGAACCGATGATTATTAACTGTATTGTTGAGAAAGAGGCGAATGTTTTACCAATGATACCAGCTGGGGCTACAGTAGGGCAAATGATGGGTAAAAGAGGGGTATTGAACGATGAATAAAACGCATGAAATATTAATTATTGCTAAAAATACAAATGGTATCGTCGCAAGAATAATGTCGTTATTTAATCGCCGTGGTTATTTTGTCAATAAAATGACGGCTGGTATTACGAATAAAAAAGGGTATGCCAGAATGACGTTAAGTGTTGAAGGTGATGATGTTGCTCTTGATCAAATTCAAAAACAAGTTTATAAAATTGTGGATGTTGTTAAAGTAAAAGTATTCCCTGATGAAGGAGTAATACGTCGTGAATTAATGTTGTTGAAAGTAAAAGCGAATGAAGTAACACGTTCTCAAATTGTTCAAATTGCTGATATTTATCGTGGGAAAGTATTGGATGTTTCGCCTACATCAGTAACGGTTGAATTAACAGGGGATGTAACAAAACTACGCGGTTTTATTGGTATGATGGAAGCTTATGGTATTTTGGAAATTGCTAAAACAGGTATTTTAGCGATGAGCCGTGGCGAAAAGATGTAATTAGAAAGTGGTTGAAATGAAACATATTAAAATATTTGATACGACTCTTCGTGATGGAGAACAAACACCTCGTGTCAACTTAAACGCTGAAGAAAAATTGAGAATTGCGAAACAATTGGAGTTGATGGGAGTAGATATCATTGAAGCAGGTTTTGCCGTATCATCTCCTGGTGACTTTAAAGCAGTAAAATTAATCGCCGATAATATTCGTACGTCGGTTGTATGTAGTTTAGCGCGACTTGTGAAGAAAGACATCGATGAAGCCGCACGAGCATTAGAAAATGCGATTCATCCTAGAATTCACGTATTTATCGCAACGTCACCAATTCATCGTGAATTTAAATTAAAGATGTCAAAAGAAGAAATTATCGCAAGCATTAAAGAAAATGTTGCTTATGCTAAAAGTTTAGTCGATGACATTGAATTCTCTGCTGAAGATGCGATTCGAACTGAAAAAGAATTTTTAGTGGAAGCGTATAATGCCGCTATTGAGGCAGGTGCGACAACTCTTAATGTTCCTGATACTGTTGGCTATATTACACCAAATGAAATGTTTGAGCGTATTTCTTATTTAAAACAACATGTTGTTGGTATTGAAAATTGTGTCATTTCAGTGCATTGTCACAACGATTTAGGTTTAGCGGTTGCCAACTCTGTTGCTGCAGTTGAAGCGGGTGCTACACAAGTAGAATGTACGGTTAATGGCTTAGGAGAACGTGCTGGGAATACAGCGATGGAAGAAATAGTGATGATTTTAAATACTCGTAAAGATTTGTATAGTCAATTCTATACAAACATTGATACGAAACAACTATTCCCTTCAAGTAAATTAGTTGGATTATTAACAGGAATTACACCACAACCAAACAAAGCGATTGTTGGCGCAAATGCTTTTGCCCATGAATCAGGAATTCATCAACATGGTATTCTTGCTAATCCGGAAACATATGAAATTATGTCACCTGAATCAGTAGGAAGAAATACGGATTCATTAGTGTTAGGTAAATTATCCGGAAAACATGCTTTTGTCGATAAATTAAAAGCATTAGGATTAGATGATGTTGATAATGAAAAGATCAATCATTTATTCAATGAATTTAAAAAATTAGCTGATAAAAAGAAATATGTATTGGATGAAGATATTTTAGCTTTAGTTACTGGCGATGCGGCTAAATTTGATGGAAGAGTTTCACTAGTTCATTTTGAAATTAGTCGAAAAGATGGAAAACCGAAAGCTGAAATTACCATTAAAGTGGATGGTGTTGAAAAAGTTGGCACTGCATATGGTGATGGACCAGTAGATGCTTCTTATCATGCGATTTCGGAAATTCTAAATGATCGTTTTGTCTTAGAAGAATATAAATTGGATTCGATTACTGGCTATTCAGATGCACAAGCTCAAGCGGTTGTAGTGATTGGTCAAGATGATTCACGTTACATTGGTCGAGGTCAAAGTACAGATATCGTTGAAGCTAGTATTAAAGCATACATCAACGCTATTAATAGATTATATAAGGTCGCTTAGGCGATCTTTTTTTGAGCATATTACTGGATAAAAGTTATTGTTATGGTATACTTTAGTTAGTTATAGATAACCGGGAGGAAATTGTATGTCAATGATTAATAAAAAAGTATCAGATTTTAAAGTAAAAGCGTTTCATAATAACGAATTAAAAGATATAACATTAGAAAGCACGTTAGGAAAATGGGCGATTTATTTCTTTTATCCAGCTGATTTCACATTTGTTTGTCCAACAGAATTAGAAGATTTAGCCGAAAGATATGACGAAATTAAGAGTATGAACGCTGAAGTGTATAGTGTTTCAACCGATACAGCCTTTGTTCATAAAGCATGGCATGATGCTTCTGAAAACATTAGAAAAATTAAGTATCCAATGCTTGCTGATCCAACTGGATCGTTGTCAAAAGAGTTTGATGTTTATATTGAACGTGAAGGAATGGCTGACCGTGGAACATTTATTGTAAATCCAGAAGGTATTATTGTATCGTATGAGGTAAGTGGTGGTAATGTAGGAAGAAGTGCTGATGAACTACTTCGTAAACTTCAAGCATGTCAATTTGTATATGAATATGGTGATGAAGTTTGTCCAGCGAAATGGAAACCAGGAAATAAAACAATTAAACCTAGTTTGGATTTAGTAGGAAAGTTATAATAAGGATGTGCTGAATTTCAGCACTTTTTTATTGCCGAAGGTAAATACCACGTGCTATGCGCGTGGTAATAGACTTTT
>CAZTII010000044.1:0-15833 GCA_964613305.1 uncultured Erysipelotrichaceae bacterium | reverse complement strand
CTACAACTACTTATTTTTACAAGAGATGTTTACACATAAATATTGACACTACCGTATATTTTAATGTAATCAATTTAATTATGCAAATAAAATAATGTTTGTTATGATATTCAATACAAAACAACATTGTTAAACGATTAAAAAAGTTGATGTATTATTTGTGAGAGCTTAGAAATTACAAGGTTTATTTTGAAACGTATTGATAGTAATCTCTATACCAACATATCATTTAATAAAAATATGTATTTTTCTTTATGAAAAGTCAGTATAATTCTTTGTTTCAAACAATGAAAGTGATGAAGACATGCTACTGCGTCGAATACAAGATTAACGAGATAAGATGTTTTGTTAAAAAGGCAATATAATGCAACTGTATAAATTAAATAATGTGAGAAAAAAATTATTTTTTCATTTAGATAGGATTACTATATTTCTCATCAAAGTAAGCAAGTGAACATACAATCCTTTTTCTTCTAGCGAATACTGTATCTTATTACAGTTTACATAGACTAGTCCAATGTCTTTTAATATACTCATTATTATTCAATGTAGGTCTTTTTTTTATTTTATTGACTATAATATTACAAAATGATGTTATAATTGTATTGTTTATTTGGAGGCTGTATATGGTTATTTCTGAGTATAGTTCAACTGCATATCGTCAAATTATTGATACGGTACAAGTGGCTGTTTTTATAGTAAATGGAAATGAAGAAATTGAATATGCTAATAAAATGGCTTCTGATTTCTTGAAAGTGTCTAATGATGAGTTAATTGGAACATGTTTTAATGATTTTATTGATGGTTTTATTAGTGACAATCAATGCCGTTTTTATCGTAAAGGGAATAATAATCAATTTTATGGTCAAATAGTTCGCTATAATTTGTATGAAAATCATGATTGTATTATTGTATCAGAATGCAATAAAAAACTTCATTTGATGGCTAGTGTCTTTGAAAGTACGAAGGAAGCGGCGATTATTTTAGATTCTAAAGGGATTGCTTTATTAATCAATCAGTCATTTACGGAAATTACTGGTTATCAATTAAATGACATAATTGGTACTTTTCCTAAAATGTTGGTTTCTGAACTACAAAATGATGTTTTTTATCAATCGATTCGTGATCATTTATCACTGAATGGTTATTGGAAAGGTGAAGTTGTTAATTATCGTAAAAACGGTGAATTGTGTTCTATTTTATTGACAATTAGTCAAATTGTTGACGATGATTCACATTATTATGTTGCGATGTTTAGTGATATTACTAGTATTAAAGAAAGAGAAAAAAACTTAGAAAAAATGGTTCAATTGTCGTCTGTTTTTCCTAATCGTCAAATGGTGATTGAATCGATTAAATTGTTTACTCGTGATATTCGCTATGATGGTGTTTCTATTCTTTGTGTGGATGTTGTTGGTGCAATTGATGTATATGGTACTAGTGTTAAATTTAAATTGTTGTCGATTATTAAAGAACGTTTGGAACGCTTATTAAGTGCTTCTGATCAATTGCTTAAATTGGATAATGAATTGTTTATTTTAATGTGTGAAGGATTGGATGTTACTGATTTAATAACAAGTGTTATTGAATCAGTGAATCTACCGATTGAACTTAATCAACAGTTACTTTCTTTTACGTGCAATGTTGGTGTTCGTTTAGTGAAGAAAAGTGAAACGATTAATGGTGATGAACTTCTTCGTCAAGTGGAACAAACGATGGTAAGAGCTTCTTTGGATGGTAAAAATACATTTGCTTATTTTGATGTTAAACAAAATGAAGTGTTACAACATCGTTTAATGATGCAGGAAGAAATTAAAAAAGGATTGGAAAATAACGAATTTATTTTGTATTATCAACCTAAAGTTCATATGAAAGAAGGTAAAATCGAAGGGTTTGAGGCTCTTGTCCGTTGGAATCACCCAACGCGCGGAATACTGGCTCCAGGCGTGTTTTTAGAGTATGTAGAGAACAATCCTTTGTCCTTGTTGTTTGATGATTATGTGTTTAGAAAAGTGCTACAACAGATGTCAGAGTGGCTTCCTCATAATATTGAGGTTAGTATTAATATTAGTGCTACAACACTGGAACAAAGCAATTTTATTGATCATTTAGTAGAGTTGTTACAACTGTATCCGCCAATTAATCCAAATAATATTTGTATTGAATTATTAGAAAGTACATCCATTAATAACATTGAGTATGTCACAACTCTTATTCAACAAATGAAAGTATTAGGTGTTAAAGTAGCATTGGATGATTTTGGTACTGGTTATTCATCACTGACGTATTTACGTTTATTACCAGTGGATATTGTAAAAATTGATCAAAGTTTTGTAAAAGAAGTTATCATTCGTCCCAATGATTTTATTATATTAGAAGGTGTTGTTAATTTATCAAGATCGTTTAATCGAATGATCATTGCTGAAGGGGTAGAAACACTGGAACATGAGCGTCTATTAATGCGACTTGGTGTTCAACGCATTCAAGGATATAGTGTATCTAGACCAATACCTAGTGATAAAGTAATTCCTTTTGTTTTATCGTTTACTCCGCATAAGGAGTGGCAACAAATTAAATCAATTGATCGTATTTATTTTCCAGCTCTTTTATCGGAAATAGAACATCGTGCTTGGGCTAATATGGTGGAGTTTTCTTTAAGTACTTCTAAATTAAATCCTACCGTTTGTCGTTTTCATCAATGGCTGCATAATGAATTAGAACGTTCAAGTGATAAAAGAGAACAGTTGATGAAACTTGAAGATTATCATCAATTCGTTCATCAACAAGCCTTATCGTATAGTCAAGGTATTATTAGTATTGAAGCCTTTAAAGAAGCAAGTAATGCATTACTTGCTCATCTTGAAGCGTTTTTCGATAAACTTTAGCTACTATGTATGGTAAAATAGTACTGGAGGTTTTTTAAATGAAAAAAGTACTTTTTATTGCTAGTACTGGTGGACATCTAACAGAACTTTTACAATTAAAACCGATGTTTACTGACTATGATTATTTACTTGTAACAGAAAAAACAAAAACAACAATGTCGTTAAAAAATGATTTTAAGGTAAAATACGTTGTTTTTGGTACAAAAGATCATTTGTTATCGTATTTATTTAAGTTTACGTATAATATTCTTTTATCGATTATTTATTTTATATCGTTTTCACCAGATGTAATTGTGACTACTGGTACTCATACGGCTGTGCCAATGTGTTATTTAGCTCATTTCTTTAAAAAGAAAGTTATTTATATTGAAACGTTTGCTAATAGTAAATCACCTACGCAAGCAGGTAAAATTATTTATCCGATTGCCGATGTTTTTATCGTTCAATGGGAAAGTATGAAAGAGTTTTATCCTAAAGCGATTGTTGGGGGGTGGATTTTCTAATGATTTTAGTGACAGTAGGTACTCAAGATAAAGCATTTACACGTTTATTAGAAGCAGTGGAACAGTGTATTATTGATGGAGTTATTCAAGAAGAAGTCATAGTTCAAGCCGGTTATACAAAGTATGTTAGTGATAAGATGACCATTGTTGATTATTTTAGTCAAGAAGAATATGAAAATAATTTAAAAGAATGTCGTTTTTTAATTACTCATGGTGGTGTAGGAACCATTATGACAGCACTAAAAAATAGAAAACCGATGATTGTTTTTCCTCGACTTACTCAATTTAAAGAACATACAAACAATCATCAATTAGAAATCGCTGAGAGTTTTAAAGAATTAGGATATATTTTAGTGTGTAGTGATAGTAAAGAATTGGCGAATGTTATTAAAGAAGTGAATCATTTTGTGCCAAATGAAGTAGTGAGCAATACAGTAAATTTCATTAACCTTATTAAAAAAAGTATAGATGAATTACTGTAATTATGGTATAGTGTTGTTGGCTTTAAGGAAATGCGAGACATTTCGAAGACCATCGATCTTTTTTTGTGAACGTAGACCTTCGAACATGTTTTGAAGGTTTTTTTTGGAGGGAAAATAATGTCAATTGTATGTAAAAATGGAACAGTGTTATTCGAAGGTAAATTTCAAGATGTTGATGTGTTTATCGATAATGATGGTACAGTGTTTATTGCCGAGGATATTGATTTAGTGGATGAGGTCGATGAAATCATTGATTGTAATGGAATTCATATTTTTCCTGGATTGATGGACGCGCATACTCATGTTCGTGAACCTGGCTTTGAGTACAAAGAAACGATTAAAACAGCTTCTGAAGCAGCGGCCAAAGGTGGTTTTACGACGATATTTTCGATGCCTAATACAAAACCAGTCATTGATAGTGTTGATGCTTTAAAGGACTATGATCGTCGTTTAAAGAAAGATGCGATAATGAAGATTATTCCTATTTGTGCGATTACAAAAGGTCAAATGGGTCAAGAAGTTGTTGACGCTAAAAAAGTGAAACAATTTACGTATTTATTTTCTGATGATGGAAAAGGAATACAAAATGAAGAAATGATGAAAGAAGCAATGAAGAAAATAAAAGAGATTGATGGTATTATTCTTTCTCATTGTGAAGATGAACGAGAATTAAAAAGTGGGCACTGTATTAATGAAGGGAAGAAGAGTGAAGAATATCATTTAGTTGGTATTAACAACGCTTCTGAATATAAACAAGTAGAGCGTGATATTGCTTTATCAAGAGAAACTGGTTGTCAGTATCACATATGTCACATTTCAACAAAAGAGTCGGTAGAAGCTCTTAGAAAAGCAAAAAAAGAGGGTTTACGAGTTACAGGAGAAGCGACTGCTCATCATATTTTATTGAGTGAAGATAACATTACAGAAAATCATGGTCGTTTTAAAATGAATCCACCACTACGTAGTGAAGAAGATCGAAAAGCGGTTTTATTGGGAATTATGGATGGAACGATTGATATGGTTGCGAGTGATCATGCTCCTCATAGTGAAGAAGAAAAAAATACGACCTTTGATAAGAGTAGTATGGGTGTTTCTGGTATCGAGATTTCTTTTGCGACATTGTATACTAACTTAGTTAAAACTAAAATAATTTCCTTAGAAAAATTGATTCAATTGATGAGTAGTAATGTGGCGGATGTTTTTGAGATTGATGGTGGTTATATTGAAAACTATGAAAAAGCGAATCTTTGTTTCTTTGATTTAAATCGTCAATATAAAGTAAAAGGGAAAGATTTTGTTTCTAAGGGTAAATATACATCATTTGAAGATACTTATGTTAGTGGTGTTTGTTGTATGACAATTGTGGATGGTAAAATCGTCTATCGAAAAGGAATATAATATGAAAAAAATAGATAAATATGAAGTGATTAGTAATCGTTTTTTAAATAATAGTGTTTTTGAACTTGTATTAAAAGGTGATACAACATGGATGAAACCAGGTCAATTTATGAATATTAATGTCGAAGGAAATTATTTAAAAAGACCGATTAGTTTGTGTAATTATGATGAAACTACCGTAACCTTACTGATTAAAATAGTGGGGGATGGGACAAAAAAACTTTCTTTGTTAGAGAAAGGTGATGTTGTAGAAGCACTTGTTGATGGTGGTAATGGTTTTAGTCTAAATGATGATAAAGAAGTGGTTGTAGTAGGTGGCGGTATTGGTATTGCTCCACTTTATAAAGTTGTACAACAATTAGAGAAAAATAAGGTACAATGCCACGTATTTCTTGGTTTTAGAAATAAAGATGATGCTTTTTATGTCGATGAATTTACTAACATAGCGACATCAGTTACGGTTGTTACAGAAGATGGTAGTTTAGGATTAAAAGGGTATGTCCATCAAGGAATTATTGAAAAAAATAAAACGAATTTACCTTATTATACGTGTGGTCCATTAAAGATGATGGAAGCAGTTGCTTCAACTTGTAGTAGTAAAGGACAATTATCCTTTGAAGAGAAAATGGGTTGTGGTTTTGGAGTTTGTATGGGTTGTAGTAAAAAAGTGAAAAATGGAACGATTCGACTATGTGTGGAAGGACCAGTAATTGAAAGTGAGAATGTGCTATGGAACGAGATTTAAGTGTAAAGGTTTGTGGTTTACAGTTTAAAAATCCAGTAACAGCTGCCAGTGGAACATTTGGTTTTGGTTTAGAAATGGCTCAATTTTACGATATTAATTGTTTAGGTTCGTTTTCAATGAAAGGAACGACTCTTTATCCGCGTTTTGGTAATCCCACCCCGCGCATTGCTGAATGCGCAAGTGGGATGTTAAACGCGGTAGGATTACAAAATCCTGGTGTTGACCATGTAATTGAGCATGAATTAGTTGAGTTAAAGAAAGTATTTCATGATAAAGTCATTGCGAATATTTCTGGCTTTTCTATTGAAGAATATGTTGAGTGTGCTAAGAAATTTGATAAGGCAGAACAAGTTGGTATTTTAGAAATTAATATTTCATGTCCTAATGTAAAACATGGTGGTATGAGTTTTGGCACGTGTCCTGATAGTGCGTTTGAAGTGACAAAAGCAGTAAAAGCAGTAACAACCAAACCAGTGTTTATTAAATTATCACCGAATGTTACTAACATTGTAGAAATTGCTAAAGCATGTGAAGAAGCTGGTGCTGATGGTATTAGTTTAATTAATACGCTTCTTGGTACTAGAATTGATAATTATACGGGAAAACCGATGCTAGCAAACATTGTTGGTGGTGTTAGTGGTCCTTGTATTAAACCAATTGCCCTAAGAATGGTGTATGAAGTGTATAAAAATGTACGTATTCCAATTTTAGGAATGGGTGGTTTAAGTAGCGGCGATGATGTGATTGAAATGATGAGTGCTGGTGCTAGTTTAGTTGCGATTGGTGCCGAAAATTGTCGTAATCCATATGCTTGTAAAGAAATCATTGATAGCTTGCCAGGTTTAATGGAAAAATATGGAATTAATCGATTAGAAGATATTATAGGGAGGGCACACAAATGAGAGAAGTAATTATTGCCTGCGATTTTTCGTCCAAAGAAGAAACACTTCAATTTTTAGATAATTTTACGGATGTAAAACCATTTGTAAAGATTGGTATGGAATTATTTTATAGTGAAGGTCCATCCATCGTTACAGTGATTAAGGAACGAGGTCATAAAATTTTCTTGGATTTAAAATTGCACGATATTCCTAATACGGTATATAAAGCAATGGTAAATGTAGCTAAACTTGGTGTTGATATGAGTAATGTTCATGCTTCAGGTACTATTGACATGATGAAAGCAGCGAAAAAAGCGGTAGATGAAGTTAATCCAAGCATGAAATTAATTGCGGTTACACAGCTTACTAGCACGAGTGAAGAAGTAATGCAACAAGAGTTAGGTATCAACTTAACAATGCAAGAAACAGTGGCTAAATACGCTTTAAACACAAAAGAAGCCGGATTAGATGGAGTTGTTTGTAGTCCACTCGAAGTAGAAACAATTATTAAAGCATGTGGATCTGATTTTTTAACAATAACACCAGGAATACGATTTGATGATGCATCAAAAGGTGATCAAGTACGTGTTACAACGCCTTTAAAAGCAAAACAATTAGGAAGTAGTTATATTGTAGTAGGTAGACCCATCACCGCCGCAAAAGATCCTGTAGCACAATACAATCGTTGTGTACTAGAATTTGGAGAATAATGATGAAACGAATGATTGCAAAAGATTTATTAAAGATTAAGGCGGTATTTTTAAGACCAGAAGAACCATTTACATGGGCAAGTGGCATTAAATCACCAATTTATTGTGATAATCGTTTAACTCTTTCTGATGTTGATGTTAGAAATGATGTAGAGAACGCTCTAGCAAGTTTAGTAATGACGAATTTCCCTGAATGTGAAATGATTATGGGAACCGCAACAGCAGGAATTGCTCATGGTGCTCTTGTGGCAGAACGTTGTAAACTACCAATGGGTTATGTTCGAGCTAGTGCAAAAGATCATGGCAGAACAAATCAAATCGAAGGAAAATGCGAAGCAAAAACAAAAGTTGTCGTAATCGAAGATTTAATTTCAACAGCTGGATCAAGCATTGAAGTAGTGAATGTGTTAAGAGAAAATGATATTGAAGTATTAGGTATTGTTTCTATCTTTACATACAACATGAAAAAAGGCTTAGACAATTTAGAAAAAGCCAACGTTAAAAATATTTCCGCAACAAATTTGGATGTATTAGTAGAAGTTGCGGTAGAAGAAGGTTATATTAAAGAAGAAGATAAACGTCGATTATTGAAGTTTAGAGATAATCCAAGCGATGAAAGTTGGAGAGATTAGCACTGAAAAGTGCTTTTTTTGTAGTTTAAACTAAATGTTTGGCTTAAACTTTTTTATCTAAATGGTATTCAAAATTTTGCTTTTTATAAAAAATACGAACGATATATACAGAAAATTGTATATTGTCTATTAAGTAGAAAACGTTAAAATTATCTATAGATAGTTGTTTTAAACCACGACTTTTCCACGGTTCAAAGTCTACTACTTTGCATCTATTGGCAAATACATCAAGTGAGCGAATACGATTAGTTTGAGAAATGGCTGCGAAAGGTTCTTTTAAATTGAAAAAAATGTATTCGAAGATATTCGATAAATCATATAGCGCATCTTCGGAATAAATAACTGTATATCGTTGCATTAAATACCGTAATTTTTTTTCATAAACTCATCAACTTCATTAATGGTATAAATTTTATTTTCTACAATGCAATTATAGCCTTTTTCTAATTCCCGGTTTAATTTTGTTGAGGTGAGCGTGTCAGAGAAAATTGGTTTATTATCAGGTAATTTAATCGGAAATGGAATACTTCTCGTTAATTTAATTTGATTGTATAACATTTGTACAGCGGTTGATGGCGTAACGCCTAGTTGGGTTAAAATTTCTTCTACTTCTGTTTTAAGGTTAGGATCAATGCGGGCGTAGACTACAGCGGAATTTGTCATAATAATACCTCTTATGTGCTTTAAAGATAGGTTAACAATGTCAATCATATTGCATACAAACGCAAGCATTCGAAATATTAACGTTGATTATAAATTGTATAATATAAACTGTTACATTTGTACGCACTAAAACAATGCTTTGATTAAGTTTCAACGCTTGTCTTAAATGGATATGAAAAAATAAATAGCGATTATAAATGACTGCTTTGTGCTACCAATCGTTGAATAATGTTAATTATAATAATTCTTTATCATTTAACGCTGAATTATACGCTATAATATCAATGGAGGTTTTTTTTATGTTTTATAAAATTGAGAATAAAGAAATACTTGAAACAGAGTATAGTAAAGAATGCTTACCATTAATTGGTTATTGTAATGTCAGTGATTTACCATGTGATTTATCCATTAGTAAATCAGTCATTGATGCTTGTAATAATGAACAAGCTCGATTTAAAAATAGTGTCGATGTGTATGAAGATTATTGTTTTGGTATTATTAATATTATTGATTTATTTAATGTGTATGATGATCGCGATCGAATTGGTTTTATTTTAGAGAAAAATCGTTTTATCTTATTGAAATTGGTGGATAGTGATAATAGTGTTTTTAGTATGGTTGAAGAAGTAATTGCGAAACTTCAAGGTTTTGCGACGTTTGAAAAAGTTGTTTATGGTATTTTAGAAGGATTGTTGTTTGGTGGTTATGAAGCATTAGAAGCGATTGAATCACAAATTACCGTCATTGAAAATGGTATGTTGGATGATAAAATCGAAAAATCATTTTACCGTACGATTTATCGTTTAAAAGATACGTTGCATATTCATAAGAGTTATTTTCGTCAATTAGAGGAAATTGGTTCTAGTTTATATGATGATGAAAGTGAACTTTTAAGTGAAAATATGCAGAAGTATTGTAAAATATTTTCTGATCGTTGTCGTCGTTTAGCAAATCAATCGTTAGAATTAGTGGAAGAATTGATGCATTTAAGAGAAGCGATTGATGCGAAGTTAGATTATGGTTTAAATGAAGTGATGAAAGTGTTTACGGTCATTACTGCTATCTTTTTACCGCTAACGTTAATAGCGGGATGGTATGGGATGAATTTTAAAAACATCCCGCTATTGGAGTGGGAATATGGGTATATCACGTGTGTATTTTTCTCTTTATTGACGGTTGTATTTGTATTATATCTATTTAAAAAGAAGAAGTTTTTATGATTTACTTTTCATTGAACGCATGTTTTGATATAATACTTTGGTGATTGTGGAGGATGATTTAATGGGTAGAGCACATGAAGTACGTGCGGCAAGTATGGCTAAGACTGCCGCTATAAAAACAAAAATTTATTCAAGATTTGGCAAAGAAATTTACATGGCAGCGAAAGCAGGTGTTCCTGATCCTGATATGAATCAAGGGTTGAAGCGTAAAATTGCGGAAGCGAAAGCGAATCAAGTTCCAGCGGATGTGATTAAAAGAGCCATTGAAAAAGCAAAAGGTTCTTCCAATGATAATTATGATCCAGTTCGCTATGAAGGATTTGGTCCTGGTAGTTCTACGATCGTTATTGATTGTTTGACGGATAATGTTAATAGAACGGTGAGTTCCATTAAAACTTGTTTTAATAAAGCGCATGCTAAATTAGGTGTTGCTGGATGTGTATCTCATGGTTATGATACATACGCTAGTTTTACTTTCAGTTATACCGATGATGAAAAAATGTTGGAAGCACTTATTGAAAATGATGTTGAAGTCATTGATATTGAAGTTGATGATGATTTAATGTCAATTTATGCAGCTCCATCTGATTTTGCGAAAGCACAAAAAGCAATTGAAGATTTACTTGGTGAAGTAAAATACGATCAATGTGAAATCGCTTTATATGCGCAAGAAACAACAACTCTTAGTGATCCTGACGATTTAGAATTATGGAATCGTTTGTTGTCATTGTTGGATGATGTTGAAGATGTTCAACAAGTGTATCATAATGTGAAATAGTAGTCTTTTGACTACTGTTTTTTTTGTAATTATCCGTTGTTTAATTTGTAACAATATAATGATATAATCGTACTGAGGTAATGTATGAAACTATTATTAACTGGTCAGTCGAATAACCTTACTTCATCGTTTATTAATGAATTGGCTAAAACGCATCAAGTTATTTTATGTGCATCTGGCACAATTGATTGTAATGATAAAGTAAAACAAGTTCATCATCCAATTAAAAGTGATGGCTTTGAACATCTTTTTCGCGCAGACACTTTAAAAAGTGTCGTTTTTAACGTTGATAGTTATAGTAGTCTTTGTCATGATTTTACGGTAGTTGAACAGCTAGAACATGTATTATTACTTTGTGTACGTTATCAAGTACGTCAAGTGTTTGTATTATCGAGTTGTTATGTATTTCAACAAACAGAAAGTATTAATGAATATAGTATTTTTGGAATTCAAGATGTGACCCAAGTAATGTTATCAGCGATACATAAACTTTGTGATACATATCGCATTAATAATGGTTTATCGATAACGATGGTATGTACGCCGTACATTATTGATGGTGTCGATACTATTTTAGATAAAATAATGAACAATGTTACGTTTAACAAAAATAGTTCCATTGACGTGTTGTTTTCTACTGATTTAGCTAAATTTATGGTTCTATTATTAAATAATGTACCATTGAATGATTCGTTGTTAGTTGTACCTGGTGGTATTGTATTATCGCTTGAAACATTGATTAATTTCTTAAGTGATATTTCGTCTAAAAAGATTACTTCATCTGTCGATAACTTTATTCATACGATTCCTATTACAAATAATACTCGGGTGCAAAATGAATATCGTTTTAACGTTGTTTATGAAGAAACTGATGTGTATCAACTGATTGAAAAACAATTTCTTAAAAAAAATGATGAAATTAAACCTAAAAAATCATTTGAGATAAAAGCGTTTTGGATGATGATTATTGAAGTGTTGTTGTTTTATTTTATTGCTGAATTTATCAATTATCGTATTTCTTATCAAGTGGATATTCGTTTATTGTATATTGTGCTAATGAGCAATACACATGGTTTATATGGAGCTGTTTTATCGTTTATTCTATCGAGTGTTTCTTTACTCAATCAAGTAGTAACTTCAGGTATTAGTTATACATCTCTACTTTCAGATATTTCGTATTGGACACCTTGGATTTTGTATATATCGTTAGCGTTATTACTTGGCTCAGCGAAAGAAAAAACGGATAAACAGATTCAATTAACGGAAGCAGAAAATTTAGAAATGCGTGATAAAACGGCGATGTTTAAAGAACTGTATGAAATTGCGCTCATTGATAAAGCGCAATATAAAAAACAACTGATGATTTATCGTGATAGTTATAGTAAGATTTTTGATTTTACGCAAAAGATTGATCACGCTTTACCTGATGAAATATGGAAGGCAACGATTATTGCGCTAGAAGAAGTATTGGAAAGTCAAAGTATTAGTATATATAGCATCAATGAAGGAAAACAATGGAGTAGGTTATTGATTAGTTCGAAAAAGATTGCGCAACGATTAAAAAAATCGCGTTTGTTAAGTGAATTTGAGTTGGCGATGGCTGATTTTATTGATGGTAAAGTGTGGTGTAATAGTAAACGACTTGTAGGCTATCCTGATTACATTTTTCCTGTTTACAACGATAATGTGATTGTATTATTAATTCTTATTGAAGATGTTCGTTTTGATCAAATGTCAACGTATTATCACAATTTAATTAATATTTTCTGTAATTTATTTAAAGATTCGTTGCGTCGTTCGATGAAAATGATGCATTTGCCTTGTACAAAGATGTTAGTACCGACAACCGATATTTTATCGAAGGAAACTTTTGTTCAATATTTAAAGGCGAAAAAGGAAATGAAAGAAGAAGGATTATCTGATTATGTGATGGTTAGTATATACACTAATGATATTGTTGCTTGTTGGAATAATGTAAAAATGTATTTTAGAGCGGTGGACGTGTTTGGTGAAATTGATGGTGGTTTAGGGGTATCCTTAATTGCGTGCGATGAAAAAGCGGGAAAAGAAGTAATTAAACGAATTCAACAAGAAGGGTATGAATGTGATATTGTATGATACTAGCGATAATTTTACATCTTGTTATTTGTATGGTTTTATCAATGTTAAAGTATCGTAATTATTTAGTGATGCCTCTAGAATGTTTAATTTTAGCGTGGTTTTTACCTGTGTTTGGGGTTTTGATGGTGTTATTGGCTCATCGTCATTCATTACAACTTATTAATAATGCCTTAAATGAAGGTGTTGACGTTAGTAAGAGCAAAGAGGAACAGCGAATGATAGAAATGGTTTTAGAAGATCGTTTAGCAAGTATTGTTCCTTTAGAAGAAGCGATGGCGATTAATGATTTTCACACACGTCGTGAATTGTTGTGGTATGTCATGTTACAAGATAAAAAAAGTTATATTCCTGTTCTTAAGAAAGCGAGTAGAAATGATGATGGGGAAGTTGTCCATTATGCGGCAACAGCGGTAATGGAAGTACAACGTGAGTTTGAAATGAGTGTGTTGCATCATGAACAATTAACTCTTCAATTTCCGTCTAATCCAGATTATGTGGATGGCTTATTAGCGGCTTTAAAAGAATACATCGATAGCGGTTTAATGGGAGAAAGTATTACTAGGGTGTGGCGTTTACGCTACGCGAAAACATTTGAAGAAAGACGTAGTATGGGACAATTAGCTGATTCTTTATGTTTATTAGGCGTTGATAATTATTTGGAGTTACGCATGTTTGATGAAGCGATAACACTTCTTAATGATGTTAAACAGGAATCAGAAGAGAAAATTATCGTGGCAATTAAATTGCATTATCTTAGAAAAGATTTTGAACAATTAAAAGAAGTGGTGCAATCAATTACGTTAAATCCTTATCAATTAACGGAAAATGGGCGCGAAACAATACAATTTTGGAGAAGTGTTTTATGAAAAAAGGAGCTTTATTACTATCATCGATGATGACTATTGGTTTATTGCTTGGACTTGGAATCCTTCTTTTTATTGAACGTTTAGCGAAGGTGTTACAATGAGAGTATGTATGATTTTAGAAGGTTCTTATCCAATTGTTCGTGGTGGGGTTTCTTCATGGATGCATAATTATATTTTATCACTTCCGGATGTGGAGTTTGTTTTATGGGTAATTGGCCCGGAAGTGAAAGATATTGGTATTTACAAATATGATTTACCAAAAAATGTGGTGGAAGTGAAACAAGTGTTTTTAGATGAAGCGTTGCGCATTCTGGTGGATGAAAAAAGATTGTTGGTGTTTAGTGAAGAAGAGAATGAAGCTCATCGTCGATTACTCATCAGTGATAATCCTGATTGGGAAATTTTATTTAGAATATACCATAACAATAAAATCAACATTAATACATATTTAATGAGTGAGTATTTTTTAAATAACTTATGTGATATTTTACGCAGTGACTTTCAACATATGCCGATGGCAGAATTGTTTTATACGTTTCGTTCGATTTTATTGCCAGCATTATATATGATTTCGCAAGAAATTCCCAAAGCGGATATTTATCATGCCACAGCTACGGGTTATTCGGGATTATTAGGATCGATGGCTTCATCCATCGATAAAAAACCTTTAATTATTACGGAACACGGTATTTATTGTCGTGAGCGTGAAGAAGAATTGTTGCGTGCCGCTTGGGTTGTTCCATATTTTAAAAAGTTTTGGATTAATCATTTTTATGATTTAGCGAAAATAGCGTATAAACAAGCGACGATTGTTACATCGTTATTCGCAAGAGCTGGTGATATTCAACATGAAATTGGTTGTTTAAGACATAAACAACAAGTTATTTTTAACGGTATTTTTACCGAAAAGTTTTTACCAATTCCAATGAAAGTAGAAGATGAATGGATTGATATATGCGCTATTGTTCGTTTTCATCCAATTAAAGATATAAAAACAATGTTATATGCGTTTTTTGAATTAAAATGTCGAGTTAGTAATGCGCGGTTGCATATTTTAGGAAGCACTGATGATGAACAATATAAGAAGGAATGTCTTGATATCATTGAACAATTATCGATTAAAGATGTTCTTATTGTAGGAGTTACCAATGTGATTGACTATTTAGCGAAAGTTGATTTTACTATTTTAACGAGTGTTTCCGAAGGACAACCATTATCAATATTAGAGTCATTTGCGGCAAGTAGACCATGTGTTACAACTGATGTAGGGTGTTGTTATGAAATCATCACTGGTGATACGATTGATGATTTTGGTATGGCGGGATATATTGTTAAACCGATGCAAGTACAAGATTTAGCCAATGCGATGGAAATGATGTGTATTAATAAAGAAAAACGATTAGAAATGGGTCAAAATGCGAAAAAACGTGTGTTAGGAAGTTTTCGTAATGAAGATATTATGGATAAGTATTATGCGTGTTATATGGAGGTGTTAAATGGCGGGAATCGGATTTGAACTAAAAAGGATGTTTGATAAAAAAGGTGTCCTGAATCAGTTAAAAGCCTATAGTTATGCCAGTGCCGTATGCATCGGACCAATGATATTAGGTGTCTTTTTACAGCTTATTGTATACTTATTAGCGGTTTATTTTAAAGCGAGTAAATTAGAACAAGAACTACTTTTAGCAATGTTAAACTACGCTTTAATCGCCTCTCTTGCCGTAACAAGTATATTTTCCATGGTAACAACACGTTACATTGCGGATAAGATGTACGAAGGAAATTATCAAAAAGTACTACCATGTTTTTAGGAAGTGTTTTCTTTATGTTTGTGATAGGAATACTAACATATGGAACATTTTTATGGTTTTCTGGAGTATCAAGAGTTTATCAAGGATTATCGTTATTTTACTTTTTGATTTTACTTGTCGTATGGACGCAAATGAATT
>CAZTII010000043.1:0-15968 GCA_964613305.1 uncultured Erysipelotrichaceae bacterium | reverse complement strand
TTGAGGATTGCTTTACAGAAGAGCAAAACATTCCTTTCAAAGCATTATTGTAGGAATCATTTATGTTAAAATCATTCGTTGAATTAAAAAGAACGTGTTATCACCAACAATTTGATACGTGGCAAGAATCAATCATTGCCAGTTGTCAACCACTCATTGATGATGGAACCATCGATTCACGCTACATTGACGCTATCATCGCTTGTGTCCATAAATTTGGCCCTTACATTGTTCTTGCCCCAAACATTGCGATGCCTCACTCCACAGAAGGTTGTGAAGGAGTATTTGGAAATGCTATTTCCTTTATGAAAGTGGAAGAACCCGTAGTATTTCAAGAAGGAAATCCCGATAAAAATGCAACATTATTTTTCGTACTCGCATCTGTAAATCACGATGAACACATGAAAAATATGATGCAACTAGCGACTGTTTTAACAAATCCACAATTAGTTGACGATTTATTAACGGTAAAAAATGACGAAGATTTATTAAAAGTTGCTGAAAAATGGAGTGAATAATATGCCGTCGTTACAAGATTTCACGTGGCCAGAAGCACTAAAACAACTAAAGAGTTGTAATGCAATTATTATCCCTATCGGCTCACTTGAACAACACGGTTATCATTTACCAATCAATACCGATAATTATCTCACTGATTATTTCGTTTCACAACTTGCGAAAAAGTTTAATTGTTGTTCTTTACCAACGTTACCATTTGGACAGACGTGGTCATCATCTGGCTTTCCAGGTACCATCGCCCTGCAAGAAGAAACAGCGAAACAATGTCTTATCGATATCATTGATAGTGTTTTAAAAGATAGTCCTCGCCGTATCATTTTATTTTCATGGCATCGCGGTAACGTCGATATCATAAAGCAAGTAATGCGCCATTATCAACATCCTTCCATCTATTGTTTGCCATTAAAGGATTACAGTAAAATACTCACTGATGTTTTAACAACACCAATTCCAAGCGGAATATGGCATGCGGGAGAATTAGAAACATCACTAATGATGGCCTTATACGACAAAGAGATTGATTTATCACTTGCTGAAAAAACAAACGTATCAACAAAAAATAACCAACAAGAAAAGTGGCATCATATAAACGCTATCGGCTCATGGGGAGATGCTACAGTTTCCAGTAAACAACAAGGAGAAATTATTTATTCAAGAATATTCCACGATATGAGCAATGAAATGGAAAAAATAATTTCGGAACCATTTTTACAACCAATGAAACACCTTGTCTTTGATATTGATGGAACACTATTAAACAGTCAAGGCGAATTAACAACTAACACCATTCAAGCACTTCAAGAGTGTAAGAATAAAGGATATATTTTAACTTTAGCAAGTGGAAGAGATCGTAAAATGATGTTGCCACTACTTGCAAAACTACAATGTATCGACTATATGATTACGGGAAATGGTGCCACCATTGTCGATTGTAACAGTCAAGAAACGATGTTTAACGTCTGTTTAAGCAGTAATAAATGTCAAATCATTATCGATTATTTATTAGAAAAAAACTATCATTTCACAATGTATTCTAATAAAGACATGTTTTCTTCATTAGGCAATAAAGCCGCTGAAAAAAGAGTACAAAAACTTAAAATAGACTACGAACAATTTTCTATCGATGAAACAATTGAACCTATTTGGTTAGTACAAGGAGATACGTACAATACTGAAAATATTTCAAAAATTGTTCTTTATGGAAATGATGAACAGATTAAAACATTTATCAACGATTTTAAACAACACCACGATGTATCTATCGAAAGTACAGGATATGGTTTATTAGGAATTTTTAACAAGAAAGTATCAAAACGAAAAGCCTTAGAAGTATTAAATGACATGATTCATTGTCAAACAGATGAAACAATGAGCTTTGGTGATTTTGATAACGATATTCCTTTATTTGAAGCAAGTGGCGTCAGTGTTGCGATGATGCAATCACCAATCAGTGTTTTAACAAAAGCTACTTACATCACTGCTTCTAACGATGAGGATGGTGTATCACTATTTCTTAAAGAAACAATCATATAATAACTAAACTAAACATATAAAATTATAAACATTCATTTAATTTCTAATTCATTCATTTAAATGGATTGACCTTTACATCAATTCACTCCATAATGATAGTAATGAAAGCGTTTACGCAAAAACATAAGGGAGGGTTTATTATGAATTTATCAGCCATTCTAGATTTGTTGTTAAAACAAATCCTCGGACAACCATTTGTTCTAATTGGAACTGTCGTTCTAATTGGATATTTGGCGATGAATCAAAAATTTTCAAAAGCTATTATCGGTGCATTTAAAGCTTCAATCGGTGTTATTGTTATGGGTATGGGATCAGGCGCCCTTATCGGAAACTTTAACAAAGTAATCGCAGCTTTAACCGCAGCTACAGGCATCAAAGGAGCAGGTTTAAACACATATCCAACAATGACTGCTGGATATGCTGTAATGGACAAAGTATTAGGGGAAGGTTCAGGAGCTACTTGGGGAATTTATACATTGCTTGCTGGATTCTTACTTAACCTAATTTACGTTGCATTACGTAAATATACAAAAATCAGAGCTGTTTACTTAACTGGAAACGCAATGATCGTTCAAGCTGGTATTTCTACTTTTATCGTTTGGAAATTCTTCAACTTAGGAATGATTCCAACAGTATTAATCGCTGCCGTATTAACATCCTTATATTGGGGTATCTTCTCAACAATGCTTATTAAACCAACACATTTAATCACTGGTGCTGACTTTACAGTTGCTCACCAACAAATGTTTGTAAACTATTTAGCATACAAAATCGCTCCTAAATTAGGCGATCCAAAAGACGATATCGAAAAGAAAAAATTACCAGAATCACTCAATGTATTCCAAGACAACGTTATCGCAACAATGTTAGTAATGTTTGTTTCAATGTCAGCTATCTTCTTAGTAATTGGTAAAGATGGAATTACAGCACTTCGTGGTCCTGAAGGATTAAATCAAGGTGGTCTAAAAAATAGCTTTATCTTCTTATTCTGGTTATCAGTAACGCTTACAGCTAATATCGTTGTATTATTAAGCGGTGTTCGTATGTTCGTTGGTGAAATCATGATGTCATTCAAAGGTATTTCCGAAAAATTATTACCAGGAGCAGTTGCTGGTGTTGACTGTGCGGCTATCTTCGCATTTGCACCTAAATCAGTTGTCTTAGGATTATTATTCGGTACTCTTGGACAATTAATCGGTCTTATCGGTTTATTAATTACTAAATCACCAATCTTCTTAGTTCCAGGATTCATTCCATTATTCTTTGACAACGCTACAATCGCTATTTTTGCCAATAAATTTGGTGGTTGGAAAGCAGCAGCTATCATTTGTACAACAAATGGTATCGTTCAAATTTTCGGTTCAATGATGGCAATTCAAATGTTAAACATTCAATGGTGGCAAGGAAGTGCTGACTACGCTACAGTTTGGGTAGTAGTTATCGCTGTAATTAAAGCAATCGGTGGTATGTTAGGCATCACGCCAGCAGCTTAAAACAATAAAAACTTTATTGGCATCTACAAAGTAGATGCCAATTCACAATGGAGGAAAATAATATGATTAATATACTATGTGTATGTGGTAACGGTATGGGAACAAGCACTATTCTAAAAATTTCAGTAAAAAATATTTGTGCAAAACACAACATTGACGCCGATGTAGAATCATGCGCATTTGGTGAAGCTTTATCGTATTTACCATCAACTGACCTTGTATTAACAAGTCCAGAATGGCAATCAATGTTGCCACCAAGCAACGCTGTTTATGCAGTAACTAAAAACTTAATTGATGTTGCAGGAGTTGAGGAAACACTAATTAGCGCTATTAAAGAACATTTTCCAAACGAAATTAAATAACTAAAGAAAGGTGATTTACTATGAATGGATATGAACGTATAAAAGCCAATGTAAATTTCACTGGGCCAGACCGCATTGGATTAAGATTTGACCGTATCGCTAAGGAAGGAGACGTTTTTAGAATATTCGTACTTCCTCCAGCATCAAAACGTGATCCAAGCAAAACGTATAGTGTAACAAAAAAAGTACGTGCACTTGATGGTGAAACAGATGAATGGGGATGCTTATGGCATAGTGACGACGATACTGGTTCCGATATGGGACAAGTCGTTAATATTCCAATTGATGATTGGGACAAAATGGCTACCTACCAGTGGCCAGATCCAAAGGCTGAAGGTCGTTTTGATGGATTAGAAGAAGCACTAGCTATTGCTGAAGAAAAAGGATTGTATGTTCAGCTCAATTCACCTCAATGTATTTTTGAAAGAATGCACTTCTTACGTGGATTTGAAGATACGCTAATGGATTGTATGTGTGAACCAGAATACATTGAAGAAATGGCTATTAAACTAGCTGATTACCAAATAGGTATTATTGAAGAAGCATATCGTTTAGGTAAAGGAAGAATTCACTGTTACGATACAACCGATGATTGGGGTACACAAAATAACCTAATGATTTCACCGGATATATTTAGAGAAATCTTTAAACCGCAATACAAACGTATCTTTGATAAATGTCATGAATGCGGAATGGATATTCGTTTCCATACCGACGGGAAAATTAATGCCATCCTTGAAGATTTCATTGAATTAGGTATTGATATTCTTAATATCCATCAACCACGATTAGTTGGTATTGATGAAGTATCAAAAGTTGCTCAAGGAAAAATTTGTTTTGAAGCAGCAATTGATATTCAATCAACACTACCAACCGGCGATTTTGATCTTATAGAACAAGAAGCAAAAGAACTTTGTGAAAAATGGGCAACACCAATGGGTGGTTTAATTGGCGTTGAATACGGATATTTAAAAGCCATTGGAACAACTAAAGAATCAATGCTCCATGCTTTAGCAATGTTTAAAAAGTATGGAACATTTAGAAAGGATGAATAATGGAATTATTTAATGATATCGCTACAAGCATGCAGCGAGGAAAAGTAAAAGATGTTAAGGCACAAGTGCAACAAGCATTAGATGCAGGGGCAAAACCACAAGACATCCTAGAAAATGCTTTACTGTTTGCGATGGGTATAGTCGGAGAAAAATTTAAAAACAACCAAGTATTCGTTCCTGAAGTATTAATTGCTGCACGAGCAATGAATGGTGGTTTAGAAATTTTAAAACCTTATCTAAAAGATAGCGAAAACACGTCAAAAGGAAAATTAATCCTTGGAACAGTGAAAGGCGATTTACACGATATTGGAAAAAACCTTGTTAAAATTATGATGGAAGGAAAAGGACTAGAAGTTATCGACTTAGGAGTTGATGTTCCAGCCGAAAAATTCATCGAAGCTGCAAAAGAACATAACGTAAATGTTATTGCATGTTCTGCTTTATTAACAACAACAATGGGAGAAATGAAAAATATCGTTGAATTAACTAGAAACGACCCAGAATTAAAAGATAGAGCAAAAATTATGATCGGTGGAGCACCAGTTACACAATCTTTCTGTGAAGAAATCGGTGCTGATATTTACACTGAAGATGCAGCAACTGCTGCCGAAGTTGCCTTAGCAAATATTTAAAGCCAGCAAGTGCTGGCTTTTCTATTTAGTATAAATATGGTAAAATAAAACTATAACTTAGGAGGAAATTTTATGCCAACACCACATAATACCGCTTCAAAAAATGATATTGCCAAAACTGTTTTAATGCCAGGAGATCCACTACGTGCAAAATACATTGCCGAAACGTATTTAGAAGATGTCGTACAATTTAATGCCGTAAGAAATATGTTTGGTTATACCGGAACATACAAAGGACATAAAGTTTCAGTAATGGGTTCAGGAATGGGTATGCCTAGTATTGGCATTTATTCCTATGAATTATTTTCACAATATGATGTAGAAAACATTATTCGCGTTGGCTCAGCTGGAGCATATACAAAAGAATTAAATTTGTATGACGTTGTTTTAGCAACTGGTTCTTACAGTGAATCAAGCTACGCCAAAACACAAAATGGATATGAAGACGATATTACTTATCCAAGTGAAAGTCTTAATCAAAAATTAATGGATGCGGCTAAAGAACTAAACATTCCATTACATCCATCTATTATTCATTCATCCGATGTTTTCTATCGCGAAGGTGGCTTTGATTACATCAAAAAACTAGCAGATGAAAAAGGATGTAATTGTGTTGAAATGGAAAGTTTTGCTTTATTCCACAACGCAAAAGTATTAGGAAAAAATGCGGCTTGTTTGATTACCATTTCCGATAGTCTTATTACTCATGAAGTAACTACACCTGAAGAAAGACAACACGCATTTACCAACATGATGGAGATTGCGCTATTAGCTGCGATTAGATAATGAAAGCGAGGAAAAATTCCTCGCTTTTTATTTATGAATATACGTTAAATACTCATCCATTGTCATTCTTTGCTTAAAGTTTGACTTAATCGATTGTAGACTAACTCCATCATTCAACAAATCAAACACACTATACAATACTATTTTACATGGTTCAATCAATGCTCGATTGCTATCTTCCATTTGAAAATCAAAACCATGAAAATTTCCACTAAAACCACTATAACCAAATTGAATAGTCGGATAGAATAATGAAACATCACCAACATCACCAGAAGCAACACTCACTTCATCCGCTATAATTTCTTCATTACGTGCGAAATACAACATATTTTGATAAATAACATTCCCTAATTGTTTGTTTGGAATTAATGGAAAATATCCTTTTTCATCACTTACTTCAACATCACCATTTAGCGACATCGCACAATATTTACTCGTTTTTGTCAATTGATCACTAATTTCCATCATCCCTTTGTGATTAAGACTACGAATATAACACTCATAAATAACCTCACTAGGTATCGCATTAATACTATCGCCACCCTTTGTCAACATACCATGAACTCGAACCATATCGTCGTCAACAAACGTTTCTCGTAACATACCTAAAGCGCTATTAAACAAAGTAAACATATTTAAAGCATTTTTTCCTAAATGAGGAGAAATAGCACTATGAGATGATTTACCGATAAACTTAATCTTCTTATATGTAAAACCAGCTAAAGAAGAATTATAACCAAAAGCATATCCTTTTGACATTGCATGAAGATGAATCATACAGTCTATTGAGTCAAATAAACCATGTGTAAGCATGTTTATCTTTCCACCAACAAAATGTATCTTCCCTTCTTGGATTAATCGATTACGATACTCTAAATCAACATATTCCTCAGCTGGACAAAAGAAAACAGTCACTCTTCCATTCGTCAAACAAGTTGATTCCTTAAGTGCAATAAGCACATACACCATAATTGCCACCTGACTAAAATGACCACAAGAATGAGCTGCATTATCCAACGGATTTCTATTTGGATGATCTTTTGTTACAATAGCGTCCAATTCTGCTAGTAATCCAAGATGCGCCTCACCTTGACCAAGAGTAACGCTAAATCCCGTCATAAAAAACTCACTAGTAACATCAATTCCATGTTTTTTAAGTTCATCCACAACAAGTTGTTTCGTCTTTACCTCTTTATATCCTAGTTCAGGAGTATTAAAAAGAACACTTGCAAAACGCGTAATATCACAAGAATATTGATCAATCAATTGACTAAATAGCCGTTTATCCATACGATTATCCCCTTCACTAAGAATTTAAACGGGTGAAAATGGTGACTACGATGTAGTCACCATTACCCTAATGATTTAACACAAAACTCTTCAACAATTGCTTGTAATTGTTTTAAACGTTGTTTAGATTTTTCAAGCGATGATGACGATACACAATAATAAAATTTAATTTTAGGCTCAGTACCACTTGGGCGAACACAAACCCAATCATTGTTATCAAAATAATATTTAAGAACATTCGATTTATATCCATCGATAACACTTTCTTCCTTAGAAACCATATCAACTGACACCAATTTACTATAATCATTCATTTTTACGATAGAAATTGGACATGTTGAATCAAAACTACCTCTAAAAGAATCCATTAATTGTTTAATAATCTGCATTCCTTCTATTCCAGGATACACCTTAGAAATAGTTTCTGCTTGATAATATCCATATTTTTCATACACTTCTTCTAAAACATCTAATATCGTTAATCCTTTACTATGGTAATATTTAGCCATTTCAACCGCAATCATCGTCGCAACAACACCATCTTTATCACGAACATGAGTACCAACTAAAAAACCAATCGCTTCTTCAAATCCTAATAAAAATTGTTTGCCTTCTGCTAAGAATTTATCCGCTTGTTCCCCAATAAATTTAAATCCAGTCAATGTTTCAGCATAATCACCACCAAAACTCTTCGCAATCGCAAATGGTAAATCTCCCGTAACAATCGTTTTAACAATCGATGTCTTTTCTGGAAGATTACTTGTTTGTGTATACACATAATACGTTAGTAAAGAACCAATTTCATTCCCATTCAATTGATGGAATTCACCACTTCTATCTCTAACCGCAATCGACATTCTATCACTATCAGGATCTGTCGCAACAACAAGACCAGCATCAACTTCTTTTGCATACTTAATCGATTTTTCTAAAGCGCCCAATTCTTCCGGATTAGGTTTTGGAACACTAGAAAAGTTAGGATCAGCAACCATTTGTTCTTCAAAATAACAACAATCCTTAACACCTAATTTATTAAATAATTTCGGCATGATTTGCGATCCAACACCATGCATTGGCGTATAAACAAATTTAAAATCCTCACTATAAATTTCAGGATGTCTTCTTTCTTGTAATACCGCATCAAGATACTCATCATCAAACGCTTCATCAATCGTAACAATCATGCCCTTCTCTTGAGCTTCTTTAAAATCCATGTATTTAATCGATTTAAAATCAGTAATACTCTCCACTTGTGCCGTTAATGCATCCGCATCATCAGGCAACAATTGACCACCATTATCATTATACACTTTATAGCCATTATACTCCTTCGGATTATGACTTGCCGTAATCACAACGCCACCAGTCGTCTTTAATTGACGAACTGCATACGATAATTGTGGTGTTGACCTAAACCCATTGAAAATATATGTTTTAATACCATTTGCCACTAACACAGAAGCACATTCTTTATTAAATAACTCTGAACCATGGCGAATATCATGCGCAATCACACACGATGGATTAACATTATTTTTCGTCAATAAATAATTCGCATAACCTTGTGTAGCACGACGAATAATATATTTATTCATTCTATTTCTACCAGCACCTAAAATACCACGTAATCCAGCTGTACCAAACTCTAAATCCATAAAGAAACGTTCTTCAATTTCATCTTCTTTTAAATTTCTTAATTCTTCTCTAAACTCTTCATCAAAATACTCATCATTTAGCCATTCTTGATAAATTTTTTTATACTCTTTCATTTTTCCTCCTATAATAAGTGAACATAATCAATAGTTATGTTTTTATTTGTTACACTAATCATACCAAAAGTATCCTTCTTTTTAAATGATTAACTTCACAATTAAAATAACCGTATCATTGACATTACCTCTTTATAGGAATAAAATTAAGATGTGAACTAAATAATTATTTCACAAATTGAAAGGAATTTAAAATGAAAAAAAATAACTATCTTGTTGATATCACTATTATCATTATCGCTATTGCCATAAATATTTATATTTTATTACATCCATCTGGCACAACTCTCTTTAAATTACTATCCATATGGGTTATTGTCATCATTTGGTTATACATCAGAAATGCCAAAAATAGTATTTATGGCGGTAAATTCAACGAACATTTCAAAGACAACGATACAATATAAAAAGAAGGCACTACCAATACCTTCTTTTTATAATTTTATTTCTACGGGGAAAGAAACTACTCTTATCAAACACTTAATATTTGATGTACAAATCATACCAATTAATTGTGTAAAACTAATGATTAAAAAGTGAAAGATTTATGAAATTTAATTACAGTTAATGATAAAGATGAGCCAATGCTTGCCCTAATACATAGCCTACTCGATATAAAACATAAAACAACAACAAAATACTAGTCACATTAAATAAAATTGGATTTTTCTTTTTAAATTTTAACAGCTGTTCTTTTAAGTTCATACTATTTCCTCTTTTCTATTTCTCTATGATTGTTAGTGACGATGTATCATACATAACAACAGCGTGATTATTACGGATAACTTGACTATCAATGGTATTTCCTGTACTTTTATCAATAACTTCACGATATACAACTAACCAATGAATACAATTCGTTAATGGACATAAACCACCTCCAATACCACTAAAAGGTTTTCCTTGTGAAATCGTTAATCCTTCTTTATAACCTAATTTTTCTGTTGTTGGACCAACTAATTTCCAAAAAGAAAATACTTCACCAGGTTTTATTAGTATTCCATTAAGCTTATCTGTAGCCAATAATATATTAACCGCCTTATTGTTCTGAAGCTTCATATCAACATTACCTAATTTACGACGAATCAATGAATTATGCCGATACAAACATATCGGCAATTTTTCATTTGCTCTATCTTTAGCAAAGTTACTACCACTACTAACATCAACAATAGTTCTACAAGCGATCTGTTTAAAAACCGAGATTTTATAGGTTGTTGGTGATAACTGACAAAATAATTTTCGTTTCATTGTATCCACCTTCTTATCAACAAATATAAATCACTACCTGTATAATTTCTTAAAAGTTAACATCCTTAACTTACACTAGAAAAACAAAGATTGTTAAAGGTCATTTATAGTATATCATTTTATCAGCATATTTTTAAATTGTAATCTTACATTTTAGTCACACTATTCATTACATTTATTCAAAAATATTCAAATAAATCAAAATATAACATCATTTTTTTCAAAATTATTCAAATTAAACATGAATTTATTTGTATATATCATCAATAATTACTAGTTTTTTAAATAAATTTGAAAAAATAATATTAATTTTAATAAATTAAGATAAATTTTGATTGAAATTGAATATTTAATGATATATACTATGTTTGTCAATGGAAGCGTTAACATAAAATTTTCGCTAAGAGCCAGAATAGAAAGGAGGAAAAAAATGATATATACCCTTACACTAAATCCTGCATTAGACTACGATATGTATCTTAATAACGACATTGTTCCTGGTGCCATCAATGCATCCATCGCCGTCAACACACGAGCTGGAGGTAAAGGCATCAATGTTTCAAAATTATTAAGAACCTTACATCAAGATTCTGTAGCATTAGGATTTGTCGGTGGATTTGTCGGCGATTACATCATACGTGACTTAGAAAGTAATTGTATTAAACATGACTTTATTCACCTACAAGGAAATACTAGAATTAACGTAAAAATAAACGCAAACTCAAATGAAACGGAATTGATGGGACTTTCCCCAATTATAAGCAATGATGATGTTTCATTATTATTTGAAAAAATTAGCAACTTAACTTCTGACGATATTTTAGTACTATCAGGAAGTTGCCCTAAAAGTCTAAGTACTGAAATTTACTTAGAAATTTCAAAAAAATGTAAACAAGGAACCAAAATTGTTTTAGATACACGAGGCAATATCTTAAAACAAAATATACACAATAATTTTCTAATTAAACCAAATATTCATGAATTAGAAGAAATGTTTCATCAAAAACTTTCAACAAAAGAGTCAATTGTTGAAAAATGTCACTATTTTCTACAATCTGGTGTTGAAAATATTATCGTATCTCGCGGGGGTGATGGTGCCCTGTTTATCAATAAGGACTGTATTTTAGAAGCAGAAGTTCCTAATGGCAAATTAGTTAATTCAGTTGGAGCAGGCGATTCTATGGTAGCTGGTTTTATCGCTGGATATACAAATCACTACAGTATAGAAGATTGTTTCAAGTTAGCTTGTGCTTCAGGAAGCGCTACAGCATATTCACTAGGGTTAGGTGAAAAAGATTTAATCGATGATTTATTTAATAAAATAACAATAAAATAAAGGGGGATATTATGAATATTCTAGATTTGTTATCAGTTGGTCGAGTTAATTTAAGTTTAAAAGCTACAAGTAAAGACGAAGCAATCAAAGAAATCGCCAAACTATTCGAGCAAACAAATGTTGTATCCGATTATAATGGCTTTGTAAGTGCCGTGATGGAACGAGAAGCACTTAGTTCAACAGCTCTTGGCGATGGTATTGTAATTCCTCACGCTAGAACAAAATACGTAAAACAATTATCGCTTGCTTTAGCCATTTCCCAAAATGGAATTGATTGTAATTCACTTGATGGTAAAAAATCAAATATCTTCTTTATGATTGGAGCACCTGAAGGTGCAGGTAATGCGCATATTGAAGTTCTATCTAGTTTATCAAAACTTTTATTGGATGAAGCTTTCAAAAACAAACTTGAAAAGGTAACATCAGCGAAAGAAGCATTAGAATTAATTAAAAAGACTGAACTTGAAAAAATGGCTCAAGAAGAAACTAATTCAACAAGTAATGTATTCATTGTTGCTGTAACTGCTTGTCCAACTGGTATTGCTCATACATATATGGCTGAAGAAGCTCTAAAAAAAGCTGCAAAAGAAATGGGTGTAAAAATTAAAGTTGAAACTAACGGAACTGATGGAAGAAAGAACGCTCTTACTGCCGCAGAAATCAAAGAAGCAAAAGGTGTCATATTAGCTGTTGACAGAAACGTTGATACTGATCGTTTTAATGGAAAACAACTAATAAAAGTTGGTGCTAAAGAAGGAATCAATAGTGCTAAATCACTCATTCAAAAAGTACTTGATGGAAACTTACCACAATTTGTCGCAAGTAATTCATCTAATAAAGAAGAAGCACAAAAAACTGAAAAAGAAGGTTTATACAAACACTTAATGAGTGGTGTATCATATATGTTACCACTTGTAATCTCTGGTGGAATCCTTATCGCCCTTGCATTTTTAGCCGATACACTTGCAGGAAACGGAAATGTTGGTGGTGGATACGGTTCTACTTCAGCGATGGCAAAAGCACTTATGAGTATAGGTGGCGCAGCATTTGGTTTATTCGTACCAATTCTAGGTGGATTTATTGCTTATAGTATTGGCGATAGAGCAGCGTTAACAAGCGGACTTGTAGCAGGTGCTATGGCATCATCAGGTGGTTCAGGATTCTTAGGAGCAATGGCTGGAGGTTTTCTAGCTGGTTATGTTATTAAATTTTTACAAAAATCATTTAGTAACCTACCTAAGTCATTACATGGCATCCGTTCAATATTATTCTATCCGGTATTATCGGTATTAATTACTGGTTTAACGATGATGTTTGTATTAAATCCAGTTGTATCAATATTAAACAATGCAATGACAGGATTCTTAGCATCAATGAGTGGATCAAGCATGGTATTATTAGGTCTAATCTTAGGTGGAATGATGGCTGTTGATATGGGTGGACCAATCAACAAAGCTGCTTATGTATTCGGTGTAGGAACGCTAGAAGCTTCTTTAGCAACTGGAGGAAGTGCAGCAATGGCAGCAGTTATGGCTGGAGGTATGGTTCCACCAATCGCTATCGCCATCGCTACAACATTATTCAAAAACAAATTTACAAAAGAAGAAAAAGAAGCAGGTTTAAGTAATTATGTTATGGGATTCTCATTTATCACTGAAGGAGCTATTCCATATGCAGCCGCAGACCCAACTAGAGTAATCCCAGCAAACATCATTGGTTCGGCAATTGCTGGAGCATTAACAATGTTATTCAACATCAAAATCCCAGCACCTCATGGTGGTATTCTAGTAATGTTCTTAAGCAACAACTTTATTATGTATCTAGTAGCTATCGTCGTAGGTAGTATAGTTGCCGCAATTATTTTAGGTTTACTAAAAAAAGAAGTTAAGGAATAATCATAAAAAGAATCTACTCAGTCAGTAGATTCTTTTTTTATATTAAATATTTAGAATACTTCTTATTCAAATCAGTTTTATCATTTGTAATAATTTTGCAGTCTTCAAGATTAGAAAAACAAATATTGCTCGTTATATCAAACTTAGAAGTATCCGCCATAATGTATTTCTCTTGTGACAAAGATATAACTTTTCTTTTTAAAAGTGCTTCATTTGATTCAGGTGTTGTGTATCCTGCACTTAAATCAACTCCATTTGTTCCAATAAAACATTTATCAAAGCGATAATGTTCAATACTTTGAATAGCTTCAACACCAATAATTGCTTTCGTCGAATCTTTAACTTCTCCGCCTACAATTATTGTTTTAATGTTATTTTGAATTAATTCATCAATATGCATTAAACCATTCGTGATTACAGTTATATCCATATTCGCCATATGAGCAATTAAATAAAAACATGTAGTACTAGCATCCAAATAAATAAAATCATTTTTTTTCAATAATTTACTAGCAATCTCACAAATCTCCCGTTTTTCTTCCACATTTTCTTTAAATCTATCAGAAACTTTCATATCAAAGTTCAATTTACTCTTTAAAGCTATACCACCTTTAATCTTTACCAACAACCCTTTTCCATGCATTTTATTTACATCGCGACGAATTGTTGATGGAGAAGAGTCAATTAAACTTTCAAGCTTTGTATATGAAATTCTTTCGTGAATATTTAATTGTTTAAGTATCATTTCAAATCGATCAATTTCCAACATAAGTCCTCCAATTGATATTTATAATCAAGAAATACTTGTATTATTATAGCATTTTTTTCGTTATTATAGCAATGCGATACATTGTTAGTTTGTTTTAAAAAAAGACACAAAATTGTCACATTTATGTCAAATTTCTGACATAGCAATCATTTAAACTAGTTATGTATTTAAATTAATAGTTCTTAAGAAAGGAATTTTACGGGATGAATAAAAAAATTAAAACAGTAATTACATTAATACTATCATTAGGATTATTAGCATCATGTACGACAAAACAACCAGAAGAGGAAAAAGAGAAACTTTCAACTCAAAAAGTAACTCTTGGCAACTTAACATTAGGACTTGCATTAGATGGTAAAATTGCATTCGATGTAGCCAACTTAAATTTTCAAACAACTGGTTTAGTTAATGTCATTAATGTTGTTGAAGGTGATACGGTAAGAAAAGGTGAAATTTTAGCGAAAGTAGATGACCCTTCCCTTACTCAAGCTGTAGAACTAGCCAATAACGCAGTTCAAAAAACTTACATTATATATCAAGAATCAATTTCTACAAACTCCAATAGTATTAGTGATGCCCAAAGTACAGTAAGTAAATCAACTGTCACAGTGGATAGAAAATCGGTAGAGCTTACTGCTTCATTAGCTGAATTAGAAAAAGCAAAAGCATTGCTACTACCAACATTTACTTCAACGCAACTACAACAAGCAATAGATACTGCACAAATAAATGTTACAAACAAAGAAAAACAAGTAGAAACAGCACAAGAATTATATGATATCGAATTTCAAAAAGATTCATCTAGTGTAGATACTACAGCTGCACTAACAACACTTACAGAACGTAAACAAGAGCTAAATGATTTAATTGATTTATTACAAAAAGCAAAAGATAACTTCAATGTTGCTGCAACTGCATTTAATGCTAGTGAACAAGAAAAAAAAGATAAATTAGTACTAGAAGCACAAAAAAAATATGATGCAAGTGTAATCGCTAAAGAAGATGCAATTACATCATTAAATGACGCAACTACAAAACTAAGTCGTTTCAACACAACAAGTTTTACAACAAGTAAAGCACAACTTGATTGGGAAGACGCTAAAATTAAATTAGCAATTGCTCAAGAAAATTTAGAAAAAACAATCATTCGCGCACCGTTTGATGGTATTATATCAAAAATTACGATTAAAGTTGGTTCTTCAATTGAAGAAAAAACAACAAATCGGGTTTTCAACACTTAATTTTATAACTACTGTCACAAAGTGCCTTAAACAG
>CAZTII010000042.1:0-16049 GCA_964613305.1 uncultured Erysipelotrichaceae bacterium | reverse complement strand
ATGGTTTTATTCTTTTTTTTCCCTTAATTCCATTTTCTGCTTGCAATTCAGCAAATTTGTATGTAAAGAAATTGCTCAAAAATTTATTCTCCACATTGATCATGATGTTCATGTTTTTGACAAACAGAACCCGATGATTTTAGTGAACCAGCCAAATATGCTTCAACTGCTGTTTGAACTTCTCCAGTTGCACCTACCACAACCGATACACCGCGTTCATTAAAAATATCAATAGCTCCTTTACCCATACCACCACTAATGATGACATTAACTCCTAAATCAGCTAAATAATTAGGAAGAAATCCTGGTTTATGACCCGGACTAGCAATATTTTCACTGTTAATAATGTTCTTTCCATCTGTTTCAACGACATAAAAACCTTCACAATGACCAAAATGTTCTGTAACTATCATGTTGTTATTCGCTACTGCAATTTTCATTTTTTTATTTCCTCCATTTGTTTACCATATAACATAGTTAATGTTTTATTATATACATCAATTAAGGCTTCTTTCGCCGGACATTCAACATCAACTATTGTTTTTCCTTGATTAATTGCTGAAACAGCTTGTGGATCAAATGGTATTTTACCAACAATCGGCCACTGTTTTTCTTTGCACATTACGTCAATTTTTTCAGTATTGTCGTTATTTGTATCGTATTTATTAATACAAATCGCAATTTTTATTGAAAATTTCTCTGCTGTTTTAATAATTCGTTCCATATCACTAATACCGGAAATAGATGGTTCCGCAACAATTAAAACCATATCCACACCACTAAGTGACGCTATTACCGGACATCCAATTCCTGGAGAGCCATCAATAATCGTTAACTCACCATCAACATCAACTTCTTTTAATTGTTTTTTAACTTCAGTAACTAACATTCCTGAAGTACCACTTCCCATGGCTAATTGTGCCGTTGAAAATACTTTTTCTTCATCATGATAAAGCATTAACTCACCATCAACCATTTCTATCATTGATATCGCTTTTTGTGGACACACAAATTCACAAACACCACAACCTTCACATGCATATTCATCAACGACATAGTGTTGTTGCACAGAGATGGCATTAAAGCGACAATGACTTCGACAAGCATCACAACCAACACAACGACTAGCATCAATTTTCGCTTTATTTAATCCATAAAACTTCTTTTTACGCGGTTCACTAGCTAAACTAGTAATAAGATGTAAATTAGGGGCATCCACATCACAATCAGCAAACGCCTTAGCATTAGACAACTTAATAAAAGCACTCGCAACTGTTGTTTTACCAGTCCCACCTTTACCACTAAGAATTAATAGTTGTTTCATGGTGAACCTCCTTTATTACCGTATCAAGCAATGTAGTAAACAAGTCATTATATTCTTGATGATACGCCGCGATGTCAGCATTTGAATTGATGGTACCTAACTTTTTTTCAAATGGAATTCTGCACAACACACGAATATTGTGTTTTAGACAATAGTCTTCCGCAACAGTTTCACCATCAACACATTTATTAAGAACAACCCCAAAAGGTTTATTAAACAATGTTACTAACTCATGAACCATCGCTAAATTCGATACACCGAAAATAGTAGGTTCCGCAACTAAAATACAATAATCGACATCTTTAATACTTTCCATCACAACGCAAGCACTTCCTGGCGGACAATCAATAATCGTTAACTCATCAGATGGGACATCTTCTAATAATTGATGGATAATGGCCGTACCACTAGCCTCACCGGTATTTAATATACCAGTCCACACATCAACCTCTTTAGAAATTCCCTTCTGAATCGTACCGATTGTTTTATCTTTCTCACTAATAGCTTTTCTAGGGCATACTAGCGTACACCCACCACAACTATGACATACATCATCAAAAACTATAACATTATTTTTAATATACGCTAAGGCGTTAAACTTGCAGAAAGAAACACATTGACGACAACCATCACATAACGTATGATCAACCACTGGTATTTTAAGTGTTACTTTTTCTTCAACAACATTACTAGGCTTAAAAAACAAATGCCCATTTGGCTCTTCAACATCGCAATCAATGTATCGTGCGCGTTTACTAGCGGCAGCTAAATTAACCGAAACTAATGTTTTACCAGTTCCACCTTTACCACTTAATACACCGATCTTCATGTTAATGATGTCCGTGTAACCCTGCATGGAAATCATTTAAAACAGATAAGGTAGAATCGAGAAAAGCATTAATATTATCTTGTGCGCAACCATCCATTGATTTATATACTGTAATTTCCGCATCTTTTAAAACTTTTTCAGCATTTTCACCACATCGCGGTGTAATTAAAACTTGAGCATTTTCATCGACAATTGCCTGTGCAGCCTTAATCCCTGCACCACCTTGACTTGCGATAGCTGAGTTATCAAGAAAATAACTTTCTTTGCTATCCGTGTTATAAAAAAGAAAAAACGGTGCACGACCAAAGGAAACACATACTGTTGAGTCTAACTTTTTTTCATCTACTGGAATTACTAATTTCATAAGAATCCTCCATTCTATTACATGTTGACGTACATAAGGTAATCATTGATCCATTACTTGACACTATTTTTATCATCGAATCAACCATTACTGTCATATGTCAATTACTATTATACAATGTTTCTGGTTTATGTCAATAACACATAAAAAAGACATGAAATCATGTCTTTACCTTTTCTTTAAAATATCAAACAATACTTGTGTACCTTTATCATTATAACTACTATCAGCACTATCATATGTTGAACAAACTTGTTGTAATACATCCAACTGAATTCCTTTTTCCTGAGCACATTCTAAAGCAATCTTCATGTCTTTAATAAAATGCTTCACATAAAAACCTGCACTATCGTCTCCTTGTATCATTTTAGGACCATTGTATTGCATTTGCCAACTACCTGCAGCACCATTAGAAATTGCATTCAATGTCGTTTGTAAATCTAAATTCATCGCTTGACTGTACAATAACGCTTCACTTACACCACCAATAGCGCCCGCAATCGCAATTTGATTCGCCATTTTTGTATGTTGACCGCTTCCTGCTTCACCACAATATACAATTGTTTTACCCAAACACTCAAAAAGTGGTAAACAACAATCAACAATTTGTTTATCGCCACCTACCATAATCGTTAATGTGGCGTTTTTAGCACCAACATCTCCACCACTAACCGGCGCATCCAATAACGAAACTTGCTTAACAACACCTATGTTGTATAAATCTTTCGCTAAAGTTGGACTAGATGTTGTCATATCAATCGCAATTGTCCCAGGTTTTGCCCATTGAAATAGTTCGTTGTACACTTCTAAGACATCATTTGGATAACCAACAATTGTCATCACAACATCAGCTTCCTTCACACACTCTTCAATCGTTGAACAAACAATAGCGCCATCTTGACGTAAAGCTTCCGCTTTAGAAGGTGTTCGATTATAAACGCGAACACTATAACCATGATGAATTAAATGGCGAGCCATGCTCGCCCCCATAACTCCAGTTCCGATAAAACCAATTGTTTTTATTATTTCCATAAATCTTGACTATCAGGTTTACGAATACCTGGTAACAAATGATTATCGTAATAACACCACGTATCACCTTTTCGACGTAATGTCACTTGTCGTGGTGAATCAGCACCACTAGATTTAAGCCAAAGTGTTGCATATCCTTCATTATCATAGGAATATTTATTGTCTTCTACTTCAAGGGTATACGGTTTAGTTGGTGTATAATTATTCGACGGGCTTGTACCTTTAAAATACGATACTGGTAAATATTCACTACCATTAATACGATCCTTTAAAAAACTCTTTTCATGATTATTCAATGGTTCAGGGCCACGAATTGCATTAAGCATGTCAATTCCAACCTCTTTATTTGCCGCATAATTACATAAAGCAATAACAAGTAACGCAGCTGCTTCAAATGGAGTACTTCGTTTAAATTCTGGCAAAGCAGTAAAATCGGATAATGTTTCTGGCATCTCGTTAAAAACAAATTGAACTTTTTTGTTTGAAACCGAAGCTAATACCGCATCAGCGCCCTTCTTTGTCGCATCCGCAATTTTGTCAAATAGTCCCATAAAGAACCTCCTATCTTTCCTTTATTATACGTTAAATTACATCTTGTTAAAAGCCTTAATAAAACTTAATTTTATCCTCATATTTTTTATAAATTTGGTCATTATCAAAACCATCTAAATTTTGTGATTGAAAAACCATAGGTCTAAAACCTTCCGCAACACACAATTTAATCGCTTCGGTTGTAATCGTATGAACAAGCGCCATAGAAATAATAGAAGAAGCGGCACCCGTCAACATACCATCAATCATCACTAAACCATCACCAATTGGAACAAAGGTATCCACTACATAATCAACACTCTCAAACAATCGCTTACCAGAATGATGGCGACTAACACAACTCTTTGAATGCGCTAAATTCGTAATTGCTACTGTCTTAACACCCTCTTTTTCACAACGCATTGCCATTTCAATCGGTAATGCATTACGACCAGAATTTGAAACAATAATCATTAAATCATGTTTATCAATTTTATAATTATCATAAATAATATCAGCCAAACCAGACAATTTCTCCACTGCACCACCACGACGAGCACCAGAAGAAGTCAACACATCAGCATCCAATATCGCATTAACATTCCCTGATCCACCAGCACGTGCAAACATTTCAATACCAACCAAATGCGAATGACCACTACCAAAAACATGAATAATTCCATCACTCATTAAATTATCCTTAAAAACTAGAGCAAGCTCTTTAATTACTTCCTCTTGTTGAGAAAAAACAGTCGACAGCAATTGTTGCAAAGCATCAACATACTCAAACACACAATCACCTCCATACATCAATTATAGTACGTACCATTCAATAACACCACACAAATAAAAAACAAGATAATTTCATTTTTAAAGCAGTAAATAGAGCGAAATTATTGTCAACAAAAATATCATTATGTTATAATGTCATCAAGGAGGAGATGCTATGAAAAACAGTAAAAAAGGCTTTACTTTAGTAGAATTAATTGTCGTAATCAGCATTTTAGCCATCTTAGCATTAATCCTAGTTCCAAGTATTATTGGCTATACGGCAAAAGCAAAAGAAACAACATGTGATTTAAACAAATCACAACTTAAACAAGAAATTACAATTTATATAGAAAGCAATTCATTACTACTAAGTGACTTAAGCAATGAACCACATAAAGCAGCGATTACAGCTATATTAAAACGTGCTACATGTCCATTTCATGGAGAGTATAAATTAGACACAACAAATAACACAATTACGATTACCTGTAATCATACAACTGACGCCCCTTCACAAAACAATAAAACAGCAAAGGAAATCTTAAATTTAAAGAATATACAAGGTATACTAGACAACGTAACATTTTTTAGAAATTTGTACCCAAATCAAAATAACGTACCGAAAGCTACTTTTAACAATTTAGATCTCGTTGTACAAGTAGTATCCAACACTCATACCAATACTTACCCAGAGAGAACGAACAATAAACTACTATATGTATCCAAGAGCATCAATTACCCATCTCAAACTACTACCCCAGATAAATTTGCCAAAGCAATCTATGATTCCGAAAAAAATGAATGGTATGTTTATATGGAAAATAGTCAAAATGCATTTTTTGACATCGGTCGTTTTACAGCATCTAGTACGAACACTATTACAAACCCCGCATTACCATATAATTCACAAGACCCTTCAAGCAATATTCCAACTGTTCTAACCTACTTACGTAAACAAGTGGATACGCCTGGAAGTTCTTGGACAGTTGCTAAAACACCACCCGTTTTGCCAGAAGCTTTAACTAAATAAGTACTATCCTTCTAAACCTTAACAATCCGTTAAGGTTTTTTATTTTAAAAGTCGTATGATGTTTTCACCAATGTTTTCCATTGATTTTTCACCATCACAAAGTGCTTCTTTTAATGTTTTCGCTTGGTTAACAATACTAAAAACACTTGTAATGCCAAGATTGTATAATTCATCGTTGTTATAATCAATTTTACCAGCTAAGGCAATACACGGTTTATTGTGTTTTTTACATACTTTAGCTATTCCAGAAATCACTTTTCCTTGTAGTGATTGGCTATCAATGCTTCCTTCTCCTGTAAAAACATAATCAGCTTGCATTATTTTATGTTCTAAACCACTTTCACTCATTATTAAATCAATACCGCTAATCATCTTTCCGTTAAGCAACAATAATGCTGCACCAAGTCCACCAGCGGCACCAGAGCCTGGTATTATTGAAATATCTGTTGTCATGTGTTGATTCATCAATTGCGACAAATGGGTTAAATTTGTTTCTAATTGTATTAAATCATCCTTCGACGCCCCTTTTTGCGGACCAAATGTGTACGTCGCTCCACTACTTCCTAATAATGGTGATGTTACATCACTAGCTATAATCAGTTCAATATTTTTTAAGTTTTTCATTGCTTCACGTACATCCATGGAAGTCGCTTCTAAAATAGTGGTATGATCAACAAAAAGTGGTTCATTTTCTTTATAAAATGTAACTCCTAGTGCTTGTAAAAACCCCATTCCACCATCATTAACACCAGTTCCACCAAGTCCAATAATAATTTTATTTACTGATAGTTGAATGCATTGATTAACGATTTCTCCTAATCCATAAGAAGTAGCTAACAGTGGATTTCTTTTATCACTTTCTACTAAACCTAAACCGCACATGCTGGCGGATTCAATAATACACACATCCTTTGTTTTAGCTATCGTAACTGATATTGCTTGATTCATTAAATCACTACAATTCATTACTTTTTCTTCATAATTTCTACATCGTTGAAGTACAGCTAACGTTCCTTCTCCACCATCAGCCATTGGTACTATTTCTACTTCAATATCTGATTTTACTTTTTTAACACCTTTAATAAACGCAGTTGATGCATCTATTGCACTCATACTTTCTTTAAACGAATCAAAGGCAACAATTATTTTCACTACCAACTTCCTCCACTTGTTCCACCAAAGCCACCACCACTTTCACCATCATCACTACCAATACCAGTAATAATCGATACGTAATCACTAAACGTAAAGGATGGTACTTCGATATCTTTTTCAAAGCTAATGTTTAAATCATCAATGTTTCTTGAAATTAAATCAATATTTCCAATTCCATTAAAACCATTAATTGGCGTAATATCAATATTTTTAAAATGTTTACTCCAATGATCCACTAAACCAAAAGAATAAGCATATGGAAGTACTTCATAAAAATAATTCGGATTTTCTTTCGTTAACCATTGTAAACGATCATATTCGGCTGTTTTAATAAAATTTCTAAATCCTAACACTTTACCATATATTTCTTTTCCTTTTTCCGTTCTTTTTATAACAGATGACGCAAGTAAGTGATAACAATTATATACAATATAAAAACATGCGGTTACAACTATATTTACTTCATGCATCGCAATAGAAGTAATCAAGAAAATAATACATTGTACGATGATATACTTTATAAGACGTTTACGATATGTTTTTCTAAAAGAACCATTAAAGTAAGCACCCATGTTTCCTAGTTGAATAAGAGAACTTAACATCGATAAAATAATGATAAATAAAGCGATTGTCATCGTGGAAATAAGATGGTCGCTACTACCATAAAACAATTGATGATCCAACATAAATAAAGAAAACAAACTGATTGTACTAATAAATAATAGTATAAATTTCTTATAGTTTTTCTTTTGAAAATAATCACTTTGTTCAAGCAATATATTTTTCTTTGTTTCGTATACTCCTTTTCCAACTTTTTTACCATTAATTTTCTTTATATCAATGACTTCAGAATAGAAGAAGCGATTAAAAAATTTAAAGTGTGATAATGGTGATTCATTAGGAATGCGGTCTAATAAGGTAACAATAAATGATTTATTACTTTCACTGATTGATACAAAACCTTGACTTGCCCACAATAACAACAACGAAAATACATCATTGTTTTCAATGTTTCCATCAACAATATAGCCAATATCACTGCTTGTTACATTGTGTGGCGGATGAAATTCAATGGATTTAACGATTAAATCTTCTTTCTTTTTAATTGTTGAAATAACAAATATTATGATAAATAACAATATATTACCTATCAAATATGGTAGTATCAACCTTTTATTATCAGGAAATTTAAAATAATCATGAGGTAGACTCATTTTAACGGTTAATGTTTAATCTTGATTAATAACTTCATCGAGTGTTCCTGAAATAACATTGTCATTAATCGTATACTTTAACTTATCACTACACGTATTTTTCAATGTATAAAAAGATATATTTTTTTCATCGATTGTTTTTGGCATCGTAATTGTAAATGTTGTATGATCAATATCTTCATTCCATTGATTACTAATAATATTCCAATAAAATAATTGTCCTTCTTTTAACTTTAAATCTTTCATTTGAATAGTATAAGAAATCTTATATTGTTCACGTTCTGAAGCAAAGTGATTACTATTACCTATTTTAATGGTTTTATAATTTATAGAATAATCATGATTGGACAAAACATGACTTTCTTTAATTGGAAAAACAATTTTTTTATTATCAATCTTATATTCAGTAGGTATATTAAAATACAATCCATGTCTTTCTTCTAAAAACTTTACATCAATTGTTTCTAAAACAGTAACCTCACCTTCTTCGGTTACAACAATATTCACATCATAGTGTTCAATAATAAAACCACCTAAATCGGCTTGAATTGTTGTCGGTTTTACTAATAATAGTGTAAATACTAACAATAGTAATGTTCTAATTTTATTTTTCATAAGCTTCCTCCTTATGATGTTTATTTTATTTGATTGTATCATTTTTTACTTCATAAATATACCTTGTAAGTATGTTACCTTATTTATTGAAATATTTTCAACTATTTGTAAATCAAACTTCCATTTTTTTCATTTTTGTTGACAATTATTCATTAATCATGTAAACTATTTTTATCTTGAATATCAACAAGCGATGACAAAGAGAAAGATATGCGAACTATACAGAGAGTTAGGTGTTGGTGGAATCCTAATTAGTAGAACATATGTAATATTCACTTTCGAGCCAATTCATTGAAAACTACGGCGTGTAGATGAATTCGATTGTTCCACGATATCGGAACGGAGGTTATTTGACCTCGCTAAGCGATGACTTTGTCATAATAAGGGTGGTACCACGGAATAGCTTTCGTCCCTATCAAATCGATAGGATGAAAGCTATTTTTGCATATTCAAGCACAACTAAGGAGAAAGTTATGAAAAAAATGAAGTCATTGTTAATGATGGCGCTAGCGCTATTATTAGTCACATCATGTGGCACAAAAACAGCAACAAAACCAACAGAAGATAAAACATACGTTATCGGTGTGAATCAATTAGTATCACATCCAGCATTAGACGACGCTTTAAAAGGCTTCCAAGACCGTTTTAATGAACTTGGTCTTAAATGTACCTTTGAAGTTGGAAATGCTCAAGGCGAACTACCAAACGCTGTAACGATCGCAACGAATTATGTTTCTAATAAAGTGGATTTAATTTACGCTATCGCAACTCCATCCGCTCAAGCATCAAAACAAGTTTCTGATGAAAAAACAGAAGGAAAAACACCAATTGTATTCTCAGCAGTAAGTAATCCAGTAGAATCAGGATTAGTTGAATCAGTGACAAAATCAGGTGGATGCATTACTGGTGTATCTGATCAAGGACCAGTACGTGAACAAGTATCAATGTTTAAAAAATTAGCACCAGAAGCAAAAGTTATCGGTGTTATTTATTCAACAAAAGAAAGCAACTCTGAAATGCAATTAAAAGAGTTAGAAGTTATCGCGAAAGAATTAGGTTATACATTAAAAGTTTCTGGTATTAGTCAAATTAGCGAAATCGCTCCAGCACTTGATGTCTTATTACCTGATGTTGATGTAATGTATTTATTATCTGATAACATGATTGCTTCTTCAATCACACTTGTATCAGAAAAAATGATTGCTGCTAAAAAGATTTCTGTTGTTGCTGAAGAATCTCAAGTTGGTGGCGGCGCTTTAGTAAGTATGGCATCAAGTTATTACGAAATGGGAAAACAAGCTGCCGATATGGCCAAAGAAATATTAGTTGATGGTAAAAAACCAAGCGACATGCCATTTCAAACAGCTAGCAACCTACGCTTAGTTATTAACGAAGAAACTGAGAAAGCTTTAGGACTTAACGTTAACGAATTATTAAAATAGTACAACAAATTAAGGGGTGAATTTCTATGAATTTAGGCTTTATAATGTCATCATTTGAACAAGGATTAATATACGCCATTCTAGCGATGGGTGTGTATATTTCATATAAAATTTTAGATATCGCTGATTTAACTGTAGAAGGTGCGTTCGCTTTTGGCGGATTTGTATTTGCCAGTTTTGTATACAAAGGAACAAGTGCTGTAACAGCGACAATCCTTACAACAATTATCGGTGTTATACCAGGACTAATCAGCGCTATCCTATTTACTAAAATGAAAATAAAACCGCTTCTAGCCGGAATATTAACGATGACTTTTCTCTATTCAGTCAATCTGAGGGTAATGGATAAAGCTAATGTCTCATTATTTAAAACCCCTAGTATTTATAAAGAATGTTCTATCTTACAACATTTTACCAACAACAAAATTCTTTTATCGTATGATAAAATACTCACATTAATTATTATTGTAGTGCTAATTAAATTAATTATCGATTTATTCTTTAAAACTGAAGTCGGTTACTTATTAATCGCAACTGGTGATAATGAAAAGTTGGTACAAAACATTGGTGAAAATAGTTCAAAATATAAAATCATTGGTATGATGATATCCACTTCCCTTGCATCTCTTAGCGGTGCTCTCTTTGTTCAAAATCTTGGTTTCGTTGATATTACGTTAAGCAATTCCATTATTGTTACTGCTCTTGCTTCCGTTATTATCGGTGATGGCATCCTTAGAAAATCCCATCACATCAATGGAACTACGCGAGCTATCATTGGTGCTATCATTTATATGGAAATTAGTGGATTAGCGATTGCCCTTAAGTTTAAACCAACCGATTTAAAAGCATTAAGTGCCATTATTGTTGTTTCATTTTTAACATACAATAATTTCTCTCAAACATTATTTTCTAAAAAGAATAAAAAGAATGGTGAAGAACATGATTAGAGTAAAAAATTTATCGAAAACATTTAATAAAGGTGAAGAAAATGAAATTGTAGTTTTCGACAATTTCAACATTGAGTTTGAAAAAGGAAAATGTACTGCCATCATCGGTTCAAATGGTTGTGGTAAAAGTACCCTCATGAATATTATTGCTGGAAGTATCCACGGTGATAGTGGTGAGATATTTGTTGATGATGTGTGCATCAGCAATTTAAAAGAAGAAAATCGTGCTCAATACATCGGTAGAGTGTATCAAAATCCTTCTCAAGGTGTATCTCCATCATTAAGCATTTTAGAAAATATGAGTTTATACGATAAAAAAGGACAAAAATTTGGTTTAAGACCATTAATCAATCCAAATCGTATTGAACAATACAAAGAAATACTATCTACTCTTGATTTAGGATTAGAAACAAAACTAAAAACTAAAGTCAAATACTTATCTGGCGGTCAACGTCAATCATTAACCCTAATTATGGCATCCATGAAAAAACCAGATGTTCTATTGCTTGATGAACATACTGCTGCCTTAGATCCTAAAACATCGGCGATGGTCATGACAAAAACTCGAGAACTTATCCTAAAAGATGAAATTACAACGATTATGATTTCTCATAACATGAAAGATGCGATTGAATATAGTGATAGAGTCGTTATGTTAGATAAAGGAAAAATCGTGTTAGATAAGAAAAGTAGTGATCTTTGTGAAGATGAATTAATTGCGATTTATCGGGAAAACTTATTAAATTTATTCAATTAAACAACTTTAAAAAGTTGTTTTTTTATAAAAAAAATATCTAGATTATTCATCACGATATAATCTAGATATTTTATGAATATCATCTTCTACTTCTAAGAAAGCATCAATAATATTTGGATCAAACTGTGTTCCTCTTCCTTCAATCATAATCTGTTTTGATATTTCATGACGAAATGCCTCTTTATAAACACGTTTTGACGTTAAGGCATCAAATACATCCGCTACCGCAACAATGCGTGCAGAAAGCGGTATATTCTTGCCAGAAAGGCCATCTGGATAACCTGTTCCGTCCCATCGTTCATGATGACTGCGAGCTATCTCCGCAGAAATACGCAAATAGGATGCATGAGGATTTTTTTCATAGGCATTATTAATCGCATCAAAGCCAATCAACGTATGATTCTGCATGATATCAAATTCTTCCGGTGAAAGTTTACCTGGCTTTAATAAGATACGATCCGGTATTCCAACTTTTCCAATATCATGCAATGGACTAGTAGAATACACCGTCTCAATAAAATGGCGATTAATTTCAGGGTATAAGTGGGGTTTATTCAATAAAGCTTCGCAAATCACTTTACTATACTCTTGAACACGTTCTAAATGAAAGCCAGTATCTTGATCCCTTGCCTCTGCAAGTTTAGCCAATGCATTAATCATCATGTCTTTATCACGTAGTGAGAAAATACGTTCTGCCGCCCGAATACGAGCATATAATTCATCACGAATAATCGGTTTCGTTAAATAATCATCAGCACCAGCGTCAAATCCCTCTAACAAATCACTGGTTCTTTCTCTTGAACTAATAAAAATAATATACGTATAATCTATTTCTTCTCTACGGATATTAAGGCATAAATCAACCCCATTCATTTTTGGCATATTCCAATCAGTTAAAACAATATGTGGTTTCTCATTACGCCAACAACGAAGTGCTTCTTCACCATCACTTGCTTTAAATACCTCATATCCTAATTTTTCCATATAAAAACACAATGTTTTTAAACTTAATGTTTCATCATCTGCAACTAATACTTTCATACGTCAGTTCCTCTTAATGAGTTTAACCAATCCATTACTTCAACTGTAAAATCTTCCCAAGAAGATAATAATCCTTTCGATACAATACTTGTTGACTGCCATCGTTCATCTTTAATATTTTTCATTAAAACGGCACATAATTCTTTTAAACGGTCAGCACTAACATAACTGCATGCACCTTTAAAACGATGCAATAACCCTTCAGCTAAGCTATCATTCTTTTCAATCGCCTGCAATATTCCTTGGATATTATCTAAGCCCTCTTCCATAAAATCAGTTAATAGCTCTGAGGCTAAATCTACATCTCTACCATAGCGTTCAATAAAATCATTTTTATTAAACGACGAGAAACTTTGTAAATTAACAATGATATCTTCTGGTTGAATTGTTTGTTGGTATTTCTTTAATAAAGCCATTAATTTATCTTTTTCAACTGGTTTTGATAAATAATTTGTCATTCCAGCCGCAATGCATTTCTCTTTATCACTTTCCATCGCATTCGCCGTTAAGGCAATGATTGGTATATCTACATATCGGCCACCCAATTCACGAATTGCCATCGTCGCTTCAAAACCGTCCATGATTGGCATTTGTATATCCATAAAGATAAAATCAAAATCCATGCGTTGTAACATTCCAATCGCTTCTAAACCATTTTCCGCAGTAAATACTTTATACCCAAGTTTTTCAATCATAATCGTAGCAGCTTTACGATTAATCACATGATCATCGACAACCAATACATGTTGTTGTAACATACGATTCTGTTCTACAATATCTTCTTTCTTCGCAGTATGAATACCATTCATCTTTTTATATTCTTCCACCGATTTAAAACCAAACAAACAATTATTGATGACATTCAATAAATCGGTTGTAACAATCGGTTTTGGTAACATCGCATCAATTCCCATATCTGTTGCTTCATCATCATTTAATAAACCCCACATGGAAGTCATTAAAATCACTTTTGACATCGATAACCGTTCCGTCGATGATAATAATTTCGCCAGCTCTAATCCATCCATTCCAGGCATCGCTTGATCTAATAAGATAAAATCATATGGTTTACCTTCTTCTGTTGCCTTAGTAATATAGCGAAGCGCACTTAAAGAATTCGTCGCAGTATTGTGTTCTACCTTCCAATTCGTTAAATATTCACTTAAAATACGACGATTAATCGCTAAATCATCGACAATTAACGCCCTTAAACCTTTTAATGACGCGAGTTCTTCCCCAGATAATTGACTGGTTGGAATCCAAGGTAAAGTAACCGTAAAACTAAATGTTGACCCTTCTCCAAGTTCACTTGTCAGTTCCATATCACTACCCATTAGTGCTAAAAGTTGACGACATATCGCTAGACCAAGTCCAGTACCACCATATCGTCTACTACTAGAACCATCCACTTGAGCAAATTGTTCAAATATAATTTCGCGCTTATCCTCAGGAACACCAATACCAGTATCGCTTACTAATATTTAAATTGTTGCTTCATTCGCATTACACGAAACAAGTTGAACATCAATTAAAACATGTCCTTTTTCGGTAAATTTAAGCGCGTTCGATACTAAATTAGTAATTACTTGACGAAGACGTAAATTATCTCCTTGCACCATTCTTGGTGCTGAAGGATCAAAACGAACTAATAATTCAATATTTTTTTCAGCTGCTTTGGCACTATTAATAGAAGCGATTCGAGAGATTTCATCTTCTAAATTAAACATTCTTGTCACTAGCTCTAATCGGCCTGCTTCCATCTTAGAAAAGTCTAAAATATCATTAATAACATTCAATAATGTTTCTGATGATGATTCCGCCATCTCTAAAAAATCCAATTGTTCTTTTGTTAGTTCTGTTTCTTTAAGTAAGTTAATCATACTAACAACACCATGCAATGGTGTTCTAATTTCATGACTCATGTTTGCTAAAAATTCGCTCTTCGCTAAATTACTAATTTCCGCTTGTGATTTTGCTTCTACTAACTCATTTTCATATATACGTCGTATTTCAACGTTTGTTAGTATCGCAGCCATGACTTCTAATAAAGCAATTTCATAATCATTCCAATCTTTTTCTTCTTTTACCGAATCAAAACCAACAAAACCAAAACAATGACCTTCATGAAATAAAGGTAATGTAATGATGGATAAAACTCCTTGAGGATCAAGAATTTCACGAACTGGATGATCAATTGGTAACTCTTTGACACGCGGAAAATGTGTTTGTTCATTATTTATATGAGCATTAACCCATGTAGGAACAAATTCCATCGGTAATGCTTGTAAGTTTTCTATTTCAGGGGATATTCCCTCTGCACACCACTCATGGGTATTTACCATGATACGATGGTCAAAGTAATAACTAAAACGATACACACGATCAAGATTTAAATACTCACCAACTAGAGCTAGTGAACGATTGATGCCATTATCTATTTCGCTAAGGGGAAGATTTACAAATTCAACTGCTAAGTTCATAACCACACGTTGAAAATCAGTTCGATGCGCTAAATTTTTTTCTACTTTTACACGATCTGTAACTTCCCAACGAAAACCAGCTGTACAAGCTAATTTACCTTTATCGTCAAAAACAGGCTGTTTAACAAAAACAAAATAGCGTTCTTCTCCATCTTCACAAAAAAATGTGTCGTCACCTTCATAAACAGAAAGTGTTTCCTGAACAATACGATCTCCTTCAACGAGTTTGTCCGCAATATCTTTAGGCCAAATATCATATGTCGACTTCCCTATAATATCTTCCAAAGGTTTATTAAAATAAGTTAAAAAATGTTGATTAACATAACTATAATTGCCATCTAAATCTTTTAACCATGCCATAATTGGCAGACTTTCAATTAAAATATCACGAGAAATATTATGTGTATCTTGATTCATATTGTTCAGTTCCCCACTTTCACACACTTTAGATAATTGTAATATAATCGGGTTTTCAACACTTAATTTTATAACTACTGTCACAAAGTGCCTTAAACAG
>CAZTII010000041.1:0-16490 GCA_964613305.1 uncultured Erysipelotrichaceae bacterium | reverse complement strand
AAAAATTGAAGTTGAACTTACAGTGGGATGTGGTATAATAAATCAGCTAATTGGAGGTATTAAAATGATTGAGAAAGCAGGTTTTATCATCATATCCTTTTTTTTGAGTCTTGTTGTGACGTTGTTTTTAATGCCACAAGTCATTAAATTATTAAAAAAAGTAAATGCTAATCAAATAGCTTCGGAATATAGTATGGCAGAATATAAAAATAAAAAAAATATACCGACAATGGGAGGAATAGTGTTTGTTGTAGTACCTGTTGTTATTAGTGTTTTATTAAAACCACAAGGTTTAGAAAATCCGATGTTCTCTATTTTATTAGCGTATGTTGGTTTTGGTTTTATCGGTTTTCTTGATGATATAACGATTGTATTAAATAAAAATAATAAAGGATTATCAGCAAAACTAAAAATGCTTTGTCAATTGTTGATGGCTTGTGTTTTTATTTGGATGTATAAAGAAAATATCAATACGACGATTACAATACCGTTATTTCATCTGTCAATTCCATTAAATTCATTGTATTTTGCGTTAGTATTGTTTATGTTTACAGGTACTAGCAATGCGGTTAATTTAACTGATGGGATGGACGGTTTAGCAGCAGGTACGGTATTAATTTCACTGGTTCCATTTTTACTTCTTGCTTTACTACAAAAAGAAAGTACGATTGCGGTGTTTATTGCATCGATTATTGGTAGTTTGCTTGGATATTTGCGGTTTAATAAGCATCCCGCTTCCGTTTTTATGGGTGATACCGGATCTCTTGCGTTGGGTGGTGTATTAGCGGCACTTGCCATCGTTTTAAAACAAGAAATTGGATTAATTGTTATTGGTGGAGTATTTGTTTGGGAAACAATGAGTTCGATGATTCAAATTGCATCCGTAATAATTAGAAAAAAACGTGTTTTTGCCTCATCACCAATTCATTATCACTTTCAAGTGAAAGGGATAAGTGAACCATCTATTGTTACTTCGTTTTATATTATTGGTATAGTTTGTGCTGTTATTGGCTTTATAATTTGTGTTGTGTAAAAAAAAGGTATGCATTTTTTAAAGGTTGCATTATAATAGAAAGGATTGGACATGAGTAGTGAAATTGATATTGGCAGTCCGTTGATAGAAGTTGCGATTGTCTTAAAACTTCAACAACTGCAACGAGAGCAATTAAATAGCTTAACATATCAACATATAGAAGATACGCTGTCCAAATGGCTTTGGAAGTTTAAACGTCCTACTTGCTTAAGTGAAGCAGTTAATGATATTTTGTCAATTAGTGCAAATGAAGTCGTTTTATTTCTAACTAACCAAGCGATTATTGAAGCAAAAGAAAAATCAGTTTCAGAGTTTTGTGAATTATGGGGAGGAAGCATGAATGAATAATAAGAACAAACGATTGACCACATTTTTTATTACAATTTTAGCAGTTGTAAGTATGATTGCTATATTTTATAAAGATGTAGCCAATAACCTAACTTTAGGACTAGATTTACAAGGTGGATTTGAAATTTTGTATGAAGTAAGTCCACTAGAGGATGGAAAACCACTACCAGATATGGCCGCAGTAGCGAAAAGTATCAATAAGAGAGTTGACGTCCTTGGCGTAAGTGAACCACAAATCGTTGTTGAAGGAGTAAATCGTGTTCGTGTTCAATTAGCTGGTATTGCTGATCAAGAACAAGCTCGTCGAATGATTTCAGCGACAGCTAATTTAACATTCAGAGATATTAATGATAACTTATTAGCGGATGCGACGATTGTTAATGAAGGTGGAGCGACTTTAGGGTTTCAAGAAGGAAAACCAATTGTTTCACTTAAAATAGCGGATAAAGCCAAATTTGCTGAAATAACACAACAAGTATCAGCGATGGGTCAACCAAATAATTTAATGATTACTTGGTTAGATTTTTCTGAAGGTGACAGCTATGTAAAAGAAGCACAAGCTCACAAAGCAGGTCAAAGTCCTAAATACATCAGTGCAGCACAAGTAACTTCACGTATTGATGGCGATTGTGTCATTTCTGGCAACTTTACAGAAAAAGAAGCAAGAGAATTAGCAGACTTAATCAATTCTGGGTCGTTACCAGTTAAAATGACAGAAATTTCAAGTGACGTTGTAAGTGCTGAATACGGTTTAGGTGCTTTCGAAATGACGAAATTTGCTGGTGCTATCGGTGTATTACTTGTGATTTCATTTATGATTTTCCAATATCGTTTACCAGGCATTGTATCAAGTATTATGCTTGTTATTTACTTATCGTTTGTTTTTGGTATGTATAGTGTAATGGGTGCTGTATTTACTCTTCCTGGTATTGCGGCGTTAGTGCTTGGAGTTGGTATGACAGTAGATGCCAATATCATTACTTTCGAGCGTATAAAAGAAGAATTATATAAAGGTCGTAGTATATCAAAAGCGGTAAAAGAAGGGCAATCATTATCAATTACAGCAGTACTTGATGCTCAATTAACGACACTTTGGTCAGGTGTTATTATGTATATGTTTGGTAATGGTCCAGTAAAAGGTTTTGCGACCATGTTGATTATTACTGTTGTCGCAACCTTATTAATTAACGTTTTTGTATCAAGATTTTTACTTAACTTATTAGTTGATTCAGGAATTTGTGATAATAAAGTAACTTGGTTTAATGTAAAACCTTCTCAAGTTGCTGATGTAACTAAAAATCAAAAACAATTTTACTTTGGTCCACTAAAACCAATCGACTTCACAAAATATTCTAAAAAGATTGCGACGATAAGTCTTAGTGTTATTACAGTTGCTTTAGCAATGATGATCATTAATGCAAGTACTGGCAAAGGAGCGTTAAACTTAGGTATTGATTTTGCTAGTGGTGCTAAAATTACAGTAGTTGCCCCATCAACAATTGTTGTTGATGAAGTAAAAGCTGAATTTGATAAACTTGGTTATGATAATGTACGCTATCAAGCTTCTGGCGAAAAAGTTGTGTATGCAACAATGAAACAAGAATTAAGTTCTGAACAAATTAAAGACATAAAATCAGTATTTAAAGCAAAATACGGCATTGAACCAGGAGATAACGTAGTTACTTCTACCGTAGGACGTGATTTAGTGAACAATGCGGTTAAATTAACTGTTATTGCATGGATTGTTATGTTAGCGTATGTTGCCTTTAGATTTAAATGGGATTATGCGATTAGTACTATGCTTGCCCTTATTAACGATGTTCTAATCGTAATGGCTATCTTTGCGATTTTCCGCTTAGAAGTAAACATCGAACTTATTTCTGTAATTCTGACAATTATCGGCTATACAATTGATAATACCATTGTTGTCTTTGATCGAATTCGTGAAGATTTGTCAATGTATCCTAGAGGAACAAAATTTACTTCTGAAAAATATCGTCAATTAGTAAATAGTGCGTTAAATAATACTTTACTTCGTTGTATATTTAGCTCATTAACAACAGTATTACCGGTAATCTGTTTGTTAGCACTTGGATCAGATGCGATCTTTACCTTTACGTTCGCAATGTTTGTAGGAATTATTTCAGGAACTTTCTCGAGTTTATTCTTAGCTCCAGCTATTTGGGTGTATCTACGTTCTAAAGTAAAACCTAACGAAAAAGTTAAAAAGAAAGCAAAAAAAGAAGAATTAGATGAATATACGATACCTGGAATTAATGCTTAGGCATTCCAGGTTTTTTTATGCTTAAATTGTGAAAAATTACTGCTTTCGTGTATAATATATCAATGAGGTGGCCTATGAACTATATTGAACTAAGAGAAAAGTATCCTGAATTTATTTATCAACGTTATCAAATCGATGAAACAGAAACAATGTTTCACATACAATATCATTTTACCATTGTTGGATTGGATGATTTTTACCCAACGTGGAGTATTGAAAAGAAAAAAAATGACATGTTTTCTACCTATAAAAACATTCAACAATTAGTGTTTCATTTAGGATTAGTTGAAATGATGAGCTATTGGAAATTAGTGTGTAGCGAAACGATTACTATTCGCTGTGGACTATTAAATAACGATCAAATAGCGTGGTGGAAAAAATTATTTTATCATGGCTTAGGTGAATTCTTTTATATTAATAATATTACCGTGAATATGGATGATTTTGTGACGTTTATATGTACTGGTGAAGAAATTGTTGGTGAAGACTATCATCGTACACCGATTGGCAATTTAATACCAATTGGTGGAGGTAAAGATTCTTTAGTATCATTAGTTATTTTAGAAGACGAATTTAAAGACAATGACGCTTTTATTATTAATAAAGTTCCTTCTGCTTTAGCTTGTGCTAAAGCAAGTGGTTACCAGGAAAAAACAATGGTTGTTCAACGTACTCTAGACAAAAAAATGCTTGCTTATAACAAACAAGGATTTTTAAATGGTCACACACCATTTTCAGCGATTGTCGCTTTTTCTAGTATGTTAGTAGGGCAAATGATGAATAAGAAATACATTATTTTATCCAATGAAGCTAGTGCCAATGAATCTACTGTAAGTGACGATACTGTAAATCATCAATATTCAAAAAGCTTTGAATTTGAACATGATTTTAATCAGTATATTCATATGTATATAAACTGCGATCCACACTATTTTAGTTTATTACGTGGTTGTAGTGAACTACAAATCACATCCATTTTTGCCAAACAAACACAATATCATTTGGTATTTAGAAGCTGTAATGTTGGCAGTAAAGAAGGTGTATGGTGTGGAAAATGTGCAAAATGCTTGTTTGTTGCGGTTATGCTGTCGGCTTTTATTAGCGATGAGGCAATTACAACCATCATGAATCATGATATTTTAAACGATGAATCATTGTATCCGCTTCTTCGCCAATTAAGTGGATTAGATACGAATAAACCATTTGAATGCGTTGGTACACGTAGTGAAGTACAAGAAGCAATTTATATGTCGTGTGAAAAACGATGTCATTTACCGCGATTGTATTGGATGTTTTTAGAAGAAAGCACGTTTATTCGTGAAGATGTTGATTTTAGAAATGCTTTTAACGATGTTCATGAAATTCCTGAACATTTAGTAGAAAAAGTGAAGAATAAAATAAAGGACTGTTGGCATGATAACAAATAACGATTTATTAGCTTTTTTAGAACATAAAAAAATATGTATTTGGGGAATGGGACTTGAAGGTAAGTCTACTTTTTCTTATCTTCGAAAACATTTTCCAACGAAAATGATTTACTATGTCGATAGTAATCAAAATATCGTTGTAGATGATTACAGTGAATTACTTTCAACAAGTGACTTTAATAAGGTAGATTTAGTATTTAAAAGTCCAGGAATTGTATTTAATAATGAATGTTCAATCAAACAATTGACAAGTCAAACATCACTATTTATGGAATATTTTTCAACGATTACCATTGGAATTACTGGCTCAAAGGGGAAAAGTACAACATCATCATTAATGGTAAAAGTATTACAAGACAATGGTATTGATGCTCATTTAGTAGGAAATATTGGTATTCCTTGTTTTGATGTTATTGATGAATTGCACGATGATAGTAAAGTTGTGTTTGAAATTTCAGCACACCAACTTCAATACATTCAACATTCTCCTTTTATTGGTGTTTGTTTAAATATTTTTCAAGAACATTTAGATCATTATGGAACACTTGAAAAATATACGGAAGCCAAACTAAATATTTTTAAATTTCAACACGAAGATGATGTAGCTATTTATAATGATGCATTGCATTGTACAAGTAAAGGAAAACATGTCGTTGCTTCATTAAAAGGCGTAGGTGATATTTATATCGATGAAACGCATATTTATGCTTCAAACTTGTGTGTTGAACGTAGGTATTTGCCATTACTTGGCGATCATAATGCATACAATGCAGCAATTGTTTTGTATATTAGTCAGTTGTTACATGTATCAACAGAAGGATTTATTCAATCGATTCAAACGTTTAAAGCTTTAGAACATCGTCTAGAACAACATGTTTACAATGATGTGTTGTATGTAAATGATTCTATTTCGACGATACCAGAGGCAACAATGATGGCGGTTTTATCGTTAAAACGCGTTGATTTTTTACTGATTGGTGGAAAAGATCGTGGTATTAGTTATGATGAATTGATTGATTTTTTAGTACAATCAACCATACCTCACATCTATTTAATGTATGAGACGGGATTGCGTATTAAACAGAGTGTAACAGATTCACGATTTGTGATGGTTAATACATTAGAAGAGGCAATGGATAAAGTGAAGCAACATTGCAAAACAAATGATATTGTCTTATTATCACCCGCTGCGGCAAGTTATGGTGTTTTTAAAAACTTTGAACATCGTGGCAGAGTGTTTAAGGAGTTAGCTGCACGATGAAAAAAGTTTATGTAGAGTACAATGATATCGTAAGAGACTTTCATACGACACCACTTGTTGCCAAAGTATTGGCTTATCATCAATTATCGAGTGAAAAAATTAAACAAGTTCTTTTTGATGAGCCAATTCAACTATCGAAAGCGCCTTGTATGGAAAAAGCAAAACTTCGTTTGTTACAGGCAATGGCACGAAAAGAAAAAGTGTTTGTTGGTGGTGATTATGATGCGGATGGGTTGTGTGCTACAACCATTATGGTGGATGGTTTAAAGAGAATGGGATTGGATGTAGGTTACTATGTTCCTAATCGTTTTAAGGAAGGATATGGCTTATCTAGTGCAACGGTAAAACTTGCCCATGAAAAAGGCTATCGTTTAATTGTTACGGTTGATAATGGAGTAACTGCTTTTGATGCGATTGAAACGGCCAAAAACTGTGGTATTGATATCATGATTACTGATCATCATCGTTTTGATGAAGAAGTGACTAGTGATTATTTTATTCATCCTAGCTTATTAGAAGAACCATTTCAAGCGTTGTCTGGAGCAGGGCTTGCCTATCAACTTATTGCCAGTTTAGGTTTTGCGACTGATTACCATCTTGTTTTAGCGTGTATTGCGACGATTGGTGATGTGGTTGAATTGTGGGATTGTAATCGTAGTATCGTTAAAGAAGGATTAAAAGTATTAAGGCAACGAAAATTTTTATCGATTGAATTATTATGGGATAAAGTAGAACAAGTGATTAGTGAAACAGAAGTTGCATATCAGATTGTTCCTAAATTAAATGCGGTTGGTCGCTTAGGTGATAAATACAATGTGAATATGGTGGTAAAATATTTATTGTGTCAGGATGAAGTGCAACTTCGTAAAATGGCGTATGATATTACGGCGATTAATCGTCTTCGTAAAGAAATGTCGATTAAACAAAGTGATTTGATTCGCCAACAAACTTCAGAAGATGACTTTATTATATTAAAAGACAGTCGTTTTCATGAAGGCATTTTGGGATTAGTGGCCGGAAAGCTGGCCAATGACATTAAAAAACCGGTGTTATTATTTAGTCAACACGAAACGGTGTGTAAAGGTAGTGGTCGAAGTATTCCTGGATTTGATATGCGCCAATTTCTAAGTGATAATTTTAGTGATTATTTATCGTTTGGTGGTCATAGTCAAGCATTAGGCTTATCGATTTCAAGTGACAATTTTGATGAGTTTAAGCACATTATAAAACAGCAATTTAGTCAACTATCCCTAGAGCCAATCGTGGAAGAAGCGCTTGTGATTGAACAGAGTGATGTGACGGTGGATAGTATTTCTTCCTATTATAAGTTAGCACCGTTTGGCCAAGGATTTTCTCATCCATTAATGGCTATTAAAGAAATGGAAACGATTAGTTCAATGAAAATGAAACAATTGTATCCTAAATACGTATGGCAAGTACAACAAGAGAAGATTGAAGGAATAAGTTTTGATAAAGATTTTATGATGATTCCGTCTCCTACATGGGTGTTTGGAACATTGTCAGTTTCACAATATCAAGGTAATAAAAAAAGTGTAATTCAACTTAAAAGCGTGGAATAAAGCATTTCTGTGGTGTATAATGATAAAATATTAGGAGGGCATCATGAATTTAAAAGATTATATTGCGTCAATACCTGATTTTCCAAAGAAAGGTATTTTATTTAGAGATATTACACCATTAATGGCGAATGGTGAAGCATTTAAACAAGCAACGGAAGAATTAGCTGCTTTTGCTGAAAAAACAAATGCGGAAATTATTGTTGGGCCAGAGTCTAGAGGATTTATCTTTGGCTGTCCAGTTGCGATTATGCGTGGTATTGGTTTTGTTCCAGTAAGAAAACCAGGAAAATTACCACGTGAAACAGTAAGTTTAGCGTATGATTTAGAGTATGGCAGCAATGAATTACATATGCATGCGGATTCGATAAAAAAAGGACAACGTGTTCTTATTGTTGATGATCTTTTAGCGACAGGTGGAACAGTTGATGCAACAATTAAATTGATTGAATCAATGGGGGGAATTGTTGTAGGGTGTGCCTTTTTAATCGAACTTGAGGCGTTAGAAGGTAGAAAAGTATTGGAAGGATATGATATACACTGCGTAATGAGTTATTAGAAGTGGGGGATGGTTTATGAGTGATAAGCAAGCGATTGATGCACAACAACTGTTAGACGAAGTTAAAAAGTACATTCGTGAGCCACAATCAGTAGCGATGATTGAAAAGGCAATAGAGTATGCGACAACAAAACATGAAGGACAATTTCGTAAAAGTGGGGAACCGTATGTTATTCATGCTTTAACTGTTGGATATATTTTAGCAACACTACGTGTTGGACCTAAAACGATTGCGGCTGGTCTTTTGCATGATGTATTGGAAGATTGTGATGTTCCAAAAGAAGTTCTTATTAAAGAATTTGATGAGGAAGTCGTTCGTTTAGTGGAAAGTGTGACAAAGATTGGTAATATCGCTTTTAAAAATGAAAAAGAATATCAAGCAGCGAATCATCGCAAGATTTTTATTGCGATGGCAAAAGATATTCGAGTTATTTTAATTAAACTTGTAGACCGTTTGCACAATATGCGTACTCTTCAATACATGAGTGAAGAAAAACAGAAAAAAATCGCCAATGAAACCCTTGAAGTGTATGCGCCAATTGCTCATCGTTTAGGTATTAGTGAAATAAAAAATGAATTAGAAGATTTGGGTTTTTATTATGTGAATCGTGAAGAATATTATCATATTGCTCGTTTAGTTGAAAACAAGAAAAATGAGCGTGATGAATACATTCAACGAATGATCAGTGATATTAGTAAATTATTAGTAGATAATAATATTCCATTTCGTATTTTTGGTCGTAGTAAACATTTATATAGTATTTATAAAAAAATGACGAAAAAAGGAAAACGATTTGAAGAAATATTGGATCTTTTAGCGATTCGTATCGTTACGGAAACATCGAATAATTGTTATGAAATACTAGGACATATTCATGCGACGTATTCTCCAATTCCTAACCGTTTTAAAGATTATATAGCGATGCCAAAAATGAATATGTATCAATCATTGCATACGACGGTGCGTGCTGATGAAGGGCGCATTTTTGAAGTGCAAATTAGAACAGAAGACATGGATGCGATTGCGGAACAAGGGGTTGCGGCACATTGGCGTTATAAAGAAGGTACAAAATACGATTATAGTAAAGAACAAAAAGAAATTGAAGAAAAATTAACGTGGTTAAAAGATTTTGCCGTTTCGGATGATGGCGAAAATGATGATGCGATGGAATATATGGACACGCTTCAACGTGATGTGTTTGAAGCGAATGTGTATGTAATGACTCCTAATGGCCGTGTGATTGATTTACCTAATGGGGCAACACCAATTGACTTTGCGTATCGTGTTCATACGGATGTAGGGCATAGTTGTGTAGGCGCTTTAGTGAACGAAGTATTGGTGCCATTAAATAGTATGTTAAAAACAGGAGATGTTGTTTTAATTAAAACATCAAAACAATTTCCTGGACCAAGTGAAGATTGGCTTAAATTTGTTAAAACAAATCAAGCGAAAACAAAGATTAAAAACTATTTAATGAAGCGTGAAGCGGAACGTAAAAATGAAAAAGTGGAACATGGTGAAACTATCTTACGAGATGAATTAAGAAAACGCGGATTTGATGATAAAGAATACATGGATAAGAAGAAAATTGAAAACATTTTTAGTGCTTTTAATGTGTCTAATTATATTGATTTTATGTATGGTTTAGCTGTTAAATCGATTTCAGCAATGCATGTCGTTGAAAAGCTAACGAATCAAAAACGTGGTGTTTTAGAAAGTGAATCATTGTTACGATTATTAAATAAAGATGGTACGAAAAAAACAACATCCATTAATGGCTTAAAAGTCGAAGGTATTGATTCATTGATGATGGAATTAGCGGGATGCTGTAAACCGGTGTATGGCGATGACATCATTGGTTTTATTAGTAAAGGGCAGGGAGTAAAAGTTCATCGTGTCGATTGTCCTAATTTAGCTGGACAGAAAAAACGATTGTTGCCGGTATCATGGGATGATGATGTAACAACTTTATCGTATGAAACGTATGTGACGGTGTTATCGTATGATCGCAATTTTTTACTAACGGATATTGTAACTGTTGTTTCTCAACATAAGGGCAGTATCTTATCAATTAATTCAACAGTAAATAGAGAACTATTAACGGCGACAACAAAAATGACTATTCAAGTGAAAGATGTTTCGCATTTATATACGATTATGGCTAATCTTAGAAAATTAACAAGCGTTGTTTCTGTAGACAGGCAAATATTGTAATGAATCATTCATTATGGTAAAATAGCTGTACTCAATATGAGAAAATAATCACTAAGGTAGTACTACGCAATGCGTCCTTAGATGGACGTTTTTAATTGGAAAAAGGAGAAATCTATGAAAGTTCAATCTGCTAGAGGAACATATGATATTTTGCCTACTGACTGCGCTCATTGGCAAACCATCGAAGATCAAATTCGTAATTTTTGTTTAGTGTATGGTTATGAGGAAATAAGAACGCCAATATTTGAAGATACGGCGGTTTTTAAACGTGAAAATGATTCTTCAGATATGGTAAATAAGGAAATGTATTCATTTTCTATCAATGGAAAAGATTCGATTACATTACGTCCGGAAGGGACAGCGGGAGTAATTCGTAGCTATGTTCAACATAAATTGTATGCGAGTGAATTACCAGCGAAACTTATGTATTATGGACCGATGTTTCGTTATGAACGCCCACAAAAAGGTCGTCAACGTCAATTTTATCAATTTGGAATTGAAAATATTGGGGTAAAAAGTCCAACTGCTGATGTGGAAGTAATTGCTCTTGGTTATAGTTTAGTGAAATCAATGGGATTAAGTAATATTAAGGTATTAGTGAATACATTAGGTGATGATGAATCGAGAAATAACTATCGTACTTGTTTAAAAGAGTATTTTAAAGATGTGGTACATGAATTATGTTCTGACTGCCAACGTCGTTACCAGCAAAATCCACTTCGCTTGTTGGATTGTAAAGTTGATCATGATCATCCATCGATGAAAAATGTTGTTTCAATGCAAGATACATTAACAGATGCATCAAAAGAGTATTTTAATGAGGTATTATCAGGTCTTGATGCGTTAGAAATACCGTATGAAATTGCACCATCTCTTGTAAGAGGTCTTGATTATTATACCGAAACAGTATTTGAAGTTGTATCAACCCATGAAGCATCTGGTAGTCAATCAACTATCTTTGGTGGTGGGCGTTATGATAAATTAGTAGAGTACTTTGACGGTCCTCAACATAGTGGTGTTGGTTTTGCGATGGGTATCGAACGCTTACTAATTTTAGCAAAAGCAGAAGGAATCATTACTGATGAAGGAAAACGTAGCGATGTGTATGTGATTACGTTGGATAATGTTGGTTCTTATCCTTTAGAAGTAGCGACAGCTTTAAGAGCTAATGGGTATATTACGGAAATGAATGTTGTTAAAAGGTCAATGAAAGCACAATTTAAGAGTGCTGAGCGATATCAAGCACCATTTATTGTTATTTTAGGCGAAAGTGAAAAAAATGAGCGTGTTGTTAATATTAAAAATACAATTAATCAAACACAAGTAACTGTACCATTTGCGGATTTAATTGATACGTTAGATAGCTTTAGTGAACACGATGAACATTGTGAGTGTTGTAAGGAGTAGAATATGAGAAGAAGTCATACATGTGGACAGTTACGTGCTAGCAATAGCACAAAAGAAGTAGTATTAGTTGGATGGATTAGTAAAAAGCGTGATTTAGGAAGTTTAACCTTTATTGATTTAAGAGATCGTTATGGTATTACTCAACTTGTCTTTGATGAAAGTTTTCATGATCAAACAAAGGAATTACGTAATGAATTTATCATTGAAGTAAGTGGAACAGTAGCTCTTAGAAAAGATGTGAATAGTAAACTTCCTACAGGTGATATTGAAATTATCGTATCAAATCTTACCTTAATTAATAAAGCAGAAACAACACCGATGATTATTAATGATGTAACTGATGCCTTAGAAGAAACACGTTTAAAATATCGTTATTTAGATTTAAGAAGACCAATTTTACAAAACAATTTAATGTTGCGTCATCAAGTAACATTAATCGTTCGTAATTATTTATCAAAACACAATTTTGTGGAAGTAGAAACACCAATTTTATGTAAATCGACACCAGAAGGAGCTCGTGATTATTTAGTTCCTTCACGTATTACTCAAGGAACTTTTTATGCATTACCACAATCACCACAATTGTATAAACAATTGTTGATGGTAGGTGGCATGGATCGCTATTTCCAAATCGCTCGTTGTTTTAGAGATGAAGATTTACGTGCAGATCGTCAACCTGAATTTACCCAAATCGATATTGAAATGAGTTTTATTGATGAAGAAGATATTTGGGGTATGGTAGAAGGTTTAATGCAAGAAATATTTAAACAAGTTAAAAACATTGAATTACAACCATTTACACGACTACCATACAAAGAAGCGATGAAACGATATGGCAGTGATAAACCAGATGCCCGATTTGGCTTAGAATTAAATGATGTAACGTCTATTTTTAATGCAACAACACTTGGATTATTTATGGATAAACCTTGCATCAATGCGATTAAAGTAGAAGGTTTAGCGGATAAGTTTTCAAGAAAAGATGTGGATGCATTAGGTGATTATGTAAAAATATATGGAGCTAAAGGTTTAGCATTTATTAAATACAACAATGATGAATTTAGTGGTTCTATCGCAAAAGGATTAAGTGATGAAGAAAAACAAGCATTAGTTGAACAATTACAACTAAAAGAAAATGACATTGTATTCTTTGTCGCTGATAAAATAAAAGTAGTTCAAGCATCTCTTGGTGCATTACGTCTTAAAATAGCGAAAACATTTAAATTAATCGATGAAAATCAGTTTAAATTCTTATGGATTACTGATTTTCCAATGTATGAATATGTGGAAGAAGAAGATCGTTTTGTGGCAGCACATCATCCATTTACATCACCAAACATCAATGATGTCGATAAATTAATGAGCGATAAAGCAAATTGTATGGCAAGAGCATATGATTTAGTATTAAATGGTTATGAATTATTATCTGGTTCTATTCGTATTCATGACCCTAAAATGCAAGCACAAGTATTTGAAGCAATTGGATTAACACTAGAAGAAGCTAAAAATAAATTTGGATTTTTCTTAGAAGCATTTAAATATGGAGCACCTCCTCATGGCGGAGTTGGTATTGGTTTAGAAAGATTAATTATGATATTAATTGGTACTGATAACATTAAAGATGTTGTTGCTTTCCCTAAAACAGCTAGCGCTAGTGATTTAATGAGTGAAGCACCATCTCCAGTTGATGATCGACAATTAAAAGAGTTAGCACTACAGATTAAGAAATAAGCTCGAAAGAGCTTTTTTTGATGTAAAAATGAAATATATTTAAAGTTTAGATACATAAAAATTACATTTTATTCCTAGAATTATAGAACTGATTATAGCAATGTGATATCATTATATTGTTATATAAAATTTAGAAAGGGAATTTTATGATTAAAAAATTTATTTCGATACTTCTAGTGTTTACATTGTTTGTTCAATCAATAAATGTACAAGCAGAAACTACAATTGTGTCAAATGAAAGTAATGAACAACAGACTTCTGAACAAGTAGTGGAAAATGGAAGCAATGAACTAACTGTTTCTGAACAAGCAGTGGAAAATGGAAGCACGGAAGATGTTGTTTTTGCATCGCCAGATCCTACAAGTGAGCCAACTTCAGAACCTATAACAGAAAACAATAACGAAGTAATTACGCCTGACAATCAAAATAACAATACGAATATATCAGAGAATAATAGTGCTTCAACAACTAAAAATTCATATAAAGTTAGTAAGATTAATCAAATAAAGGCGACTAAGGCACAAATAGAAAGTGTCGTAGTAAGTGAAACAGAAAAAGGACTAGAAATTTCTAGCGCATTAGCAAATGAAGATTTTTTATCTTTAATTAATCATATATCTATTTCTATAGGTGATTACAATTATATCAGTTTAATGAAAGGAAATTATTCGTATACTTCTGATGTTTTTACTTATGACTATGACAATAAAACAATCTTAATTCCAAGAAATATATGGAGAAGGGTAAAGTGTAATGGTAGTGATTTACTTATTAACTTTTATATTGACGATGTTACTGCATATATGACTTCTAAAATTAAAATAAATGCTACAGCTGAAAATTCATATATAGATAATTTAAGTATTTATTCTGGTAAAGATAATTCTAATGAATTTTATGATAATGACCAATTATTTTATAAAAAAATATTTTCTGCAGGATATGGTTACGAGATAATTGAGCAGAGTAAAGAAGAGCTACATAATAGGGCGTTTATTAAAAATATTACAAAAGTAATAATTCGTAAAGATGGAGTAAAGTTGGGGGAATTATTGCCGCAAAGTGAACTTAATAACGGTGGTTTTATGATTAACAATCAAAATGGAAAGAACGAGATTATTTTTAATCCAGAAATAGTATTAAAAGAACATAATGTAAAAGCTGGAGAAATAATTAATTGTACTTTCGTATCAGAAGGCTATGATGATAAAGAGACATGGATGGTGTATAAAGCATTTTACCAACAACCAACGAAGAATGATTTTACTATTCAAAAAAATTCGAATGGTTTAGAGATTAGTGGAAAATATATAGAAAAATATGTCAATCATTTTAGTAAAATGATTTTCAATATTAGTGGTACTAGAAAAAAATATTACGTTGATTTAGCAAAGGTTTATGATACTAAACAACATAAAATAATTATCGATAACCAATTTTATAAAGAATATTTGGAAGGTGAACTGTTTACATTTTGTTTTGATACCGGAGATCGAAATGAGTATGAAATATTTATTTGTGAAATTGATTCGGAAGGAAAAACGAATATATGGTTTAATGTTAATGGGGGGTCGTTTAGTTATGGATATGGTTGGTATTTAAAATCGAAAGATGAACTTCATATTAAAATTATAACAATAAAAATGCACCTGCGCTAACTAAAGCAATGTTTAGTTGGAGAAATGTTTCTGTTCTTGTTGGAGTTGACGGTTGTTATGATGAAGAAACAAAAAATGCGGTAGTTAAAGATGAAGCATTGGTGGAATTAGAACGAGCAAAATTGACAAGTATTGCAGAATATGGCACGTTTAGATATTTTAATAATCAGAATGAATATTACTATATTATGCACGTAACAGGTGGATTTTTTGCCCCAGATAATTTCTCTGAATTTGTAGAAATTATGGAGACAAATGATAGCTATGTATTTCGATTAAAGGCAAATTCGCCAGTTGATATGTGGCTATGGCTCGGACCACACTATCATCACAATTATTCGCAAATCAAACTATGGAGTAACGATATTCCAGTACAACAATTACAATTTAGAGACAATTATCAATACAAATGGGAACTGGAAGAGTCAGTCGTTAAAAAAGAAATATTTAATGCTAATGTAAATGAACAAAATATTACTCATCTAAGCTTAACTGGTGATAATATAATTTATATTCGTAACGTAGTAATTGACAAGAAATCTTTTGTAAATAAATTTACCGAAATTACTGCAAATGCCGTAGAAAACGGCATTGAAGTAATAAGTAATGACTTAGGGGAAGGGGACATGGTTAGACTTTCTTGCAACCTTAATAACGTTACGATTCTTGTACCTTGGATTAAAGGAGCTACATCCTTGTTTATTCCGTATTCAGAGCTTGAAAAGAATAATTTCTATGGGAATGAAGTTGTTATTAAAGCTGGAACATCTAATCCTGTGAATTTACAAATAAATCCACCAGCTAAGAAATTTATTTTACCGCTGAGTTCTAAATTAACATCCGTAGAAACTGGTTGTGGATACTATTTAGATGGTTCATTTACGCATGAATTTGTTAGTAATCGTAGTACATATCAAGTTGCCAATCCAATTATTTGGAAAGTTGTCACTCCGAATTCTCTTGCATCATTTAAAAACAATGTATTAATTG
>CAZTII010000040.1:15116-16646 GCA_964613305.1 uncultured Erysipelotrichaceae bacterium | reverse complement strand
AATATCCCCGGGACACATCACCTTAACGATGACAGCCCGGTATTAATCATTTCGGGTACTGATAAAATATATGCGGCAGGATCTCCCTGGAGCGGAAAAGGCAGGATTTATCTTAACGAAACATATCCGGTGGCAGCAGTTGTCCGCATTGAACAGAGCAGAGAGAACAATATTGAGCGGTTGGGAAAACTTGAGGCTTTTGCAGCACTTTATCCCTCTTTTCCGCCACAATTTTTAAATGATGATATGTTTGAAGAGATTATATGTGCGATGATCTCTTCTGTAATTGTATCAATTCCGGTGTACAAGCTTAAATGTAAACCGGATAATGAATCGGCACTATTGTCATTTTCAGAAATTTTCAGATAATTATTAAGGTTAAAATGAAAGAGTTAAAACATATTGTCATGATCATTTTTTACCTTTTGAATGTCTTTTTGCTGGTAAACATGAAGGTAATTTTCAAGCTTGGGCACGTAAACTTCGTTATGATTTCTTTGCTGAGCTTTTAAAGAAGTATCATGGTGAAGGGATTTTGATCGCCCATCATCAAGATGATTTAATTGAAACTTACTTACTACAAAAACAACGACGTCAAATCCCTTTATACTGGGGTATTAATGAAGTTACACAAATTAGTGACATGATCATTTATCGGCCTATGTTGACCATGACAAAACTAGAAGTAGAAAAGTATTGTTTTGAGAACAAGATTTTATATGGTGAAGATGAAAGTAATGCGGATAATAGATATACCCGCAATAAGATTAGACATCAAATTGTTAATAAGCTTGATAGAAAACAACGAGAAGCGGTGTTAAATGAAATCAATAGTAAAAACGAAGTTTCTTTAGAAAGTAAAACATACCTGACTAATCGATATGAGCAACTATTTGATCCATTTAATCAAACATCGTTTAGAAAAGAAAAGCTCATTGACCAAGTTGAATTAGTACGCTTATTCTTATTAAGAAATGGTATCAATTCATTACATTATTCATCATCATATCTTAAAGAAATCGTGAACTTTGTGTTGGGATCTGTAAATAGAGAAATACAACTTGATCAAAAAAATACACTAGCACTAAGTTATGGGAAGCTTATTATTTTTGATAAGAGCAAGCTTCGGTATAGCTACCAGATAGAAAATGTAACTTTATTAAAAACCGATCATTTTGAAATCAGTGATAAAGGCGATCGTATCAATGCAGTAACAGTTGATGAGAATGATTTCCCATTAACTATTCGCAGTTGGCAAGAGGGGGATGTAATAAAATTACGGTTTGGGCATAAGAAAATAAATCGTTGGTTTATTGATCGCAAGATTGATATTGACAAGCGATATAGTTGGCCAATCGTAATAAATCGCAATCAAGAGATAATCTTGGTACCTAAAATTGGATGTAATGTTGCGCATTTTTCTAACAATCCGAATATGTTTGTGTTAGAATTATGATATTACATCAACTGGGAGGTATTTTTCGTGCATAAGGATTTTAAAGAAATTTTAGTATCGGAAGAACAAATTTA
>CAZTII010000040.1:0-15106 GCA_964613305.1 uncultured Erysipelotrichaceae bacterium | reverse complement strand
TGATGAGATCACTCGTTATTACACCGAAAGAGGTAGTATACCTTTGTTAGTTTCGGTACTTAAGGGATCCTCGTTTTTTCTAACTGAGCTTTCAAAGAGGATCAATATGGATATTGAAGTAGACTTTATGTGCATGGAAAGTTATCATGGAACAGAGTCCACTGGCGATGTGCATATCGTCATGGATTTAGATCGAAGCATCCAGGATTGTGATATCTTACTAATTGAAGATATCGTAGATACGGGTAAAACACTAAGAAAAGTTAAGGGAATACTTAACAACAAAGGCGCAAGAGATGTTAAGGTTGCATCATTGCTAGACAAACCATCACGTCGTGTCGTTGATGAAACAGCAGACTTTATTGGTTTTGTTATTCCGGATAAGTTTGTTGTTGGATTTGGTTTAGATTTTAATCAGAAATATCGTAACTTACCTTATATTGGTGTATTAAAGGAAGAACTATATAAATAAAGGAGTGAAAATTAGTGAGAAATAGAAATGCTTTAGCTAATATATTGCCATATATTATCGTCATGATTGCTATTTATAGTATTTTTTCAATGACAAATACGGCATTGGTTCAAAAGCTTTCTTATAACGAGTTTAACAAAGTCGTTCAAGACAAGAAGGTTGTTTCAGCTAAAATTACTGTAAGTAATGTGGTGTTGGATGTTGAGGGTGTTTATCTTGATGCTGATAAACAAGAGATAAATTTCAAAACAGTAATACCAAACACTGAAAAATCTAACAATGAACTGGTGGAAATACTAGCATCTTATACTACTGTAACCATCGTCAATGCCTATGAGACTAATGTCTTTTGGGATGTTATCATGCAGGTTGTGCCCTATATCTTAATGGGGGGATTTGTATTATATCTTTTAACTAGGATGAACAACGCAGGTGGCAATAATAACGCCTTTGAGTTTGGCAAATCAAAAGCTCGTCTTGAGAGTGACATCAAGGTGCGTTTCTCTGATGTTGAAGGATGCGAAGAAGAAAAAGCAGAAATGGAAGAATTGATCGAGTATCTAAAAAATCCTAAGAGATTTTCAAAAATGGGTGCTCGTATACCAAAAGGAATACTGTTAGTTGGTCCTCCTGGTACTGGTAAAACGTTATTAGCGAAAGCGGTAGCGGGTGAGGCTGATGTACCATTCTACTCAATTTCTGGTAGTGATTTTGTGGAAATGTTTGTCGGTGTTGGTGCAAGTCGTGTTCGTGATATGTTTAAGGATGCGAAAAAGACGGCTCCATGTATGATATTTATTGATGAAATTGATGCGGTTGGTCGTCAACGTGGTGCTGGTTTTGGTGGCGGTCATGATGAACGTGAACAAACATTGAACCAATTACTTGTGGAGATGGATGGTATTACCGATAATGCTGGTATCGTTATTATTGCGGCTACTAACCGTCCTGATGTTTTGGACCCTGCTTTACTTCGTCCAGGTCGTTTTGACCGTCAAATTACGGTTTCTCTTCCTGATCGTCGTGGTCGTAAAGCTATTTTGGAAGTACATGCTAGAAATAAATTTTTAGCGAAAGAAATTGATTTGGAAGCTTTAGCGAAAAGAACACCTGGTTTTAGTGGTGCTGACTTGGAAAACGTATTGAATGAAGCTGCTATTTTGGCTGTTCGTGAAAATTTAGCGGAAATTCATATGGAACAATTGGATGAAGCGATTGACCGTGTTATGATGGGTCCAGCGAAAAAATCGCGTAAATATGATGATAAGAGTAAAGAAATTGTTGCTTATCATGAAGCTGGACATGCGATTATCGGTTTATATTTGGATGATGCGACTGTTGTTCAAAAGGTTACTATCATTCCTCGTGGTCAAGCTGGTGGTTATAACTTGATGACAGAAAAAGATGAAAAATTTATGTATACGAAGAAAGATTTAATGAGTTCAATTACTTCGTTTATGGGTGGTAGAACGGCAGAAGAAATTTTCTTTGATGATATTACCGTTGGTGCTAGTGATGATATTAAGCGTGCAACGCAAATTGCTCGTGATATGGTTACTATTTATGGTATGAGTGAACTTGGTCCAGTGAAATATGATAGTGGTAGTGAAAATGTGTTCTTGGGTAGAGATTATAATTCTCCTACGAATGTTTCTGGACAAATCGCTTTTGAAATCGATCAAGAAGTTCGTAAAATTATTGATACTTGTCACTCAGAAGCTCGTAGAATTATTTTAGAACATCGTGAACAATTAGAAAAAATTGCGAAGGCTCTTATTGAAAATGAAACGCTTACTGCAGAACAAATTGAAGAAGTTATTCAAGGGACATTTGTAGCTAAGGTTGCTGAACATGAAAAAATGCCGGTGGATGTACAACCTTCTGTTGAGGAAGAAGACATTCCGGAAAAAACGCCTCAAATCTAACTCATAGATATCTATGAGTTTTTTAAAGAAAAGGGAGAAATGTATGTCTGATAACTTAATTATAGGGTTGAATAACGAACAAACAATACGAATTTATGCGGTGAAAACGACGGATATTATGAATCAAGCAGTGAAGTATCATGATTTGTATCCTACTTCTGCGGCAGCATTGGGTAGAACGTTAAGTGCTACATGTATGATGGCGGCGATGTTAAAAGATAGTGATAGTAAAATTATTTCGGAAATTAAGGGTGATGGTCCAATTGGAACAATTTTTGTTGAAGCGAAGGCGAATGGCGATGTAAAGGGTTTTGTTGGTAACCATGAAGTGTATGAAAAGTATGACAACGGTAAGTTGGCGGTTGGCTATGGTGTTGGTAATGGTACATTAAAAGTTACTAAAATTATGGGAATGAAACATGATTTTAGTGGTGTTGTTGAACTTCAAAGTGGTGAGATTGGCGATGATTTTGCGTATTATTTTATGACTTCTGAACAAACTCCTTCGGTTGTTTCAGTTGGAGTTTTGGTGGATGTTGATTATAGTATTCTGGCATCAGGTGGACTTATCATTCAATTATTACCAAATCATACAGAGGAAGATATTGTTTTTGTTGAAAATATCTTGAAAGTAATAAAACCGATAAGTACTTCACTGAATGAAGGGTTAACATGTGAAGAAATTGTTCAACTGTATTTTTCTGATGCGACGATATTAGAAAAACGTAGCGTTCAATGGAAATGTGATTGTAGTCGTGATCGCTTTAAGGCTGCTTTAACGACACTGCCAATGAGTGATTTGTATGAAATGATCAATGATGATGGTAAATGTGATATTACGTGTCAGTTTTGTAAAAATGAAGTTTCTTTTAGTAAATCAGATTTAGAAAGTATTGTTGAGTTTAAGAAGTCATGTGGTTTATAGGCGATGTTGCGATAAAAAACAAAGTTGTCATTGCACCGATGGCTGGAGTGAGTAATATTGCTTTTCGTGAAATCTGTTTTACGATGAATGCAGGGCTTGTATATAGTGAAATGGTGAGTGATAAAGCGATTGCGTTTAATAGTAAAAAAACAATTGAAATGTGTGAAGTAGGTGAAAAAGAACATCCACTAACTCTTCAATTATTTGGTTATGATATTGATACGATGGTTTCTAGTGCGATGTATTTAGATCAACATACTAACTGTGATATTATTGATATTAATATGGGTTGTCCTGTGCCAAAGGTTATTAAAGCTAAGGCAGGATCTTATTTAATGTGTGAAGAAGAACATGCGGTGAAGATGGTTGAAGCGATTGTTAAGGCAGTTAAAAAACCAGTGACGGTTAAAATGCGTACTGGTTGGACAAAAGATACGATGAATTGTGTCTCTTTAGCAACTTCTTTAGAAAAAGTTGGTGTTAAGGCGATTGCGGTTCATGGTAGAACACGTGGACAATTGTATATGGGTGAAGCGGATTGGAGTATGATTAAGAAGGTTAAAGATGCGGTGAGTATTCCGGTTATTGGTAATGGTGATGTTCGAAGTAGTAGTGATGCGTTGCGCATGCTATCAGAAACTGGATGTGACGCAATTATGATTGGTAGGGCTAGTATTGGCAATCCTTTCTTAATTCAAGAAATTGTGTCAGTATTAAATAATGAACCATTTACTACACCAACTCCTAGAGAAAGAGCGAATATGGCATTACTTCATGCCAGTCAATTAAGTAGTTTACAGGGAGAGTATATCGCGATTAAACAAATGCGTGGTTTAGCATCATGGTATATTCAAGGATTACCGTTTAGTGCTCCAGTGAAAAATAAAATGAATACAATCAATACTATCAACGATTTAAAGATTATTTTGGATGAGTATTTATTGTTTTTAGAAAATAACTAAAAAAAAGAAGAAATTCTTCTTTTTTATTGCCATAAATTAAATGGATATATTCCTAAATCTTTGTATCGTTGAATTTTTTCAACAACCATTGGTTTATCTTCACGATATGTTACACCAAACCATTCATCTTTACTGCTTAGCATTTTAACTTGTGCTTTTCCTTGAGCTACTAAATCACCAACAGCGGTAGGAATTACATGTTCACATTTCATTGGATTATCAATGATTCCTTTTTCGATGAATTGATTAAAGATTTCTTGGCTTTGCTCGAAGATTGCTGGTGTAAAGCCCCAGAAATTCATCGATACAAGTGTATTTTCATCTAAGTCTTTCCAAACACCATTATCTTCATAAATCGGTTTGTGATTTTCATTTCGTGCAATTTTTTGAATTTCAGTTATTTTAGTTAAATAACCATTTTCATTTTCGCATACGCCACGTGTCACTGTTCCACTATCAGTTAATGTGTTGTTGCATTTGTATCCGACCATTGCATAATGATTGTCTGCAACGTCACTTGTTAAGAAATTATACATTACTTTAAAGGCATCTTTTCCATAGAAATCATCGGCATTACAAATCATAAATGGCGCGTCTAGATTTCTTGCCGCAAGTAATGCATGGGTTGTTCCTAATGGTTTTTCACGTCCTTCTGGAATGTGAATGTGTGAAGGTACATCACTCATTTCTTGATAAGCGAATTCAACTTCCATGTGTTTTGATACTTTATCTGTTAAACAGTTTTTAAAGGCTTCTTCGTGTTCTTTTCTAATGATTAACACTACTTTTTCAAAACCTGCTTCTTTTGCATCGTAAATTGTAAAATCGATAATTGATTCTCCATTGCTACCTACAGTATCAATTTGTTTAAGACCACCATAACGACTTCCCATTCCAGCGGCTAATATTACTAAAACTGGTTTTTTCATTTTTTTCTCCTTCTATTACTAGTAGTATATCACATTAACTTGTAAATTAAATGATAAAAAGATGATTGTTTATTGTTGTACAAGTGATGTACAATTATATCGAGGTATTGTGATGAAACCATATATTTTAGCGAGTCAATCGCCACGTAGAAAAGAGTTATGTGCATTGTTAGGTTATCCATTTGTAGTCGAAGTAGCGGATATTGATGAAGTGATGGATGATGAAAAAGATGTTGTGTCGGAAATTAAACGCATTGCCCAGTTAAAAGCGAGCACTATTTTTAATCGTCATCGTGATTGTGTTGTACTTGCGGCTGATACCATTGTTTGTTTGGACGGGAAACGACTTGGAAAACCGAAGGACAGTGATGATGCGAAAAAAATGCTTAGATTATTATCGAATACAACACATCAAGTGATTACTGGTGTTTGTATTATGAGTTGTGATGAAATCATTGTAGAAGCGATGTCAAGTGATGTTGTGTTTAATTATATGAGTGATGAAGAAATTGATGATTACATCGCTAGTAATGAACCGATGGATAAAGCTGGGTCGTATGGAATTCAAGGTATAGGTGGTAAATTCATTAAAGAAATTCACGGGGATTTTTATAGTATTATGGGACTACCATTATCGTTTGTATATCAAAAATTGAAGGCTTTAAATAAAAAAACCGTTTTAAACGGTTAGATAGCAAAGTGAGTATGTTTTGTTTTCCACTTTTGTAGAGCAATGCTTACCCAGAAACCATAGATACCAAGTGTGATAAAGGTAAGCAATAGCCATTTTATCCAATTAGTAAACAAACCAATAGCTGTGCCTGTGAACATTAGTCTTCGTCCATCAATCACAGTATGTTTAATTTCCCAATCATAAATCATAGTATAAGCCCAAGGAAAACAAATTCCTAGGGTTATAACAGTGATAATACTTCCTAAGATGCGGTAGAAAACAAGTTATAATAAGCCACCATCAAAATATGAATTGTTCATAAAATCCTCCTTCTTGCTAAAATTATAACATAAGTAGTATGGATTTCTCCTAAATAATCATTTAATCTTCTTATGTTACGATGTTTATACGTTAAAGTAGATTAGGTAGTCTTGATTTTATACGTATCGTTTGATATTATATAAATCAAGCCGCCATAGTTCAAAGGTAAAACAGATCCATGGTAAGGATCAGTTCTCAGTTCAATTCTGGGTGGCGGCACCATGATAACAATGAAACGCATAATGCGTTTTTTTTAAATTTACTAGAACAAACGGATTGTTTATGTTAAAATAGCTTGGTAAATATAAAGCGTACTAAAGAAGTAGTAATAAGTTACAATTTGTACAGAGACGTGAGAGTGCTGAGAATCACGCAAATTGCCTTATGAATTCATCTTTATAGTGGGATTAATACTCTCCGGGGAAACTCGTTAACGTAATGAAGGTGTATTCGAAAGAATAAATCAGGATGGTACCGCGATATAATCGTTCCTGTATGGACGATTTTTTTGTATGTTGAAAGGAAAACGTATGGAACAAGTAAAAAAAGTAGAAGTCGAAACACTTCAATTAATTGAAGAATGTACAAGTTTAGAAGGTTTATCAACGATTCGTATTAATGCTTTAGGGAAAAAGGGAACAGTTGCTTCGTTGATGGCTCTTATGAAAGAGTGTAGTGCTGAAGAAAAACCATTGTTTGGTCAAGAAGTGAATGTTTGTAAACAACGTATTACAGCTGCTTTAGAAAACAAAGTGAAGCAATTAGAAGTTGTGGCATTAGAGAAAAAATTACTAACGGAAAAAATTGATATCACTTTACCAGGGTTTAAACCGGTGTTAGGTAATTTACATCCTTTGACTCGTATTAGCTATGAAATTGAAGATTTATTTATTGGTATGGGTTATGAGGTTGCGGAAGGACCTGAGGTTGAACTTGATTTGTACAATTTCGAGCGTGCCAATATTCCTCAAGATCATCCTGCACGTGATATGCAAGATACATTTTATATTGATGCAGCACAACTACTTAGAACGCATACTACGGCGATTCAAACGCGTGTTCTTGAAGAAAGTGGTTCTAATTTACCAATTAAAGTGATTTGTCCTGGTAAAGTGTATCGCCGTGATGATGATGATGCGACACATTCTCATCAATTTATGCAAGCGGAAGGTCTTGTCGTTGCTTCAAACATTACCTTACAAGATTTAAAAGGAACACTTACTTTTATGGCGCGTAAGATGTTTGGGGATGATCGTGAAATTCGTTTTAGACCTTCATATTTCCAGTTTACCGAACCTTCAGTAGAAGTAGATGTTACATGCCATCTTTGTGGTGGAAAAGGTTGTTCAGTTTGTAAACAAACGGGCTGGATTGAGATTTTAGGGGCTGGTATGGTTCATCCTAATGTTCTTGAAATGGCTGGTATTGATAGTAGTAAGTATACTGGTTTTGCATTTGGTATTGGTCTTGAACGTGTTGCGATGTTGAAATATGGAATTGACGATATTAGAAATTTTTACATTAACGATGTTCGTTTCTTGAAAACGTTCAACCGTTTTGAATAGGAGGTAGAACGATGAAATTAAGTATAAATTGGTTAAAACAATACATGGATTGTGATGGATTAAGTGCTCAAGATATTGCGCATGGAGCGACATTTGCAGGTCTTGAAGTAGAAGGTATTGACTATATTGCAAGTGGTACAAATCTTGTTGTTGGTGAAGTGTTGGAGTGTGTGAATCATCCTGATTCTGATCACTTACACGTTTGTAAAGTATCGATTGGTGAAGAAATATTAAATATTGTTTGTGGGGCACCAAATTGCACCGCGAATATTAAGGTTATTGTTGCTAGAGTAGGTGCTGTTTTACCGGAAATTACGATTAAGGAAAGTAAAGTTCGTGGTGTTGTTTCTCAAGGGATGTTGTGTAGTTTAAAAGAGTTAGGTGTTAGTGAAAAACATTTAACGAAAGAACAGTTAGAAGGTATTGAAATTTTATCGGATGATATGGTTGTTGGTAGTGAAAATGTTCTTGAACTGCTTCACCTTGATGATATTGTTTTAGATGTATCACTAACTCCTAATCGTGCTGATTGTAATGCGATGTGGTCTTTAGCGAAGGAAATGGGTGCTATTTTTAATCGTTGCGTATCTCTTCCTGAAGAAATTGATTATTCTAATGGTTTGCCAACGAAGTTAGTGATTGATAGTAAAACGGATAATTGTCGTCATTTCTTAGGTAAAGTTATTCGTAGTCTTACAGTAAAACAATCTCCTGATTGGCTGATTCATCATCTACATGCCTATGGCATTAAAACCATTAATAATGTTGTAGATATATCAAATTATGTTATGGTTGAAACTGGTCAACCACTTCATTTTTATGATTTAGCTAAAATGGAACATGAAGAAATAACGGTTGTTGAAGGGAAATCAGGTGTTTTAAAAGCGTTGGATGGATTTGACTATTCGATGAATGATAGTGATTTAATCATTACGACTAATGGCGTTGGTGTTGGTATTGCGGGTATTATGGGTGGCGATGAAAGTAAAATTGATGAGAGTACAACTGGTATTATCATTGAAGCAGCTCATTTTAGTCCGGTATCGATTCGTAATACATCGAAACGGTTAGGGTTAAGTACTGAAGCAGCGATGCGTTTTATGAAGGGACTTGATGTTCAAGCACAACGTAAAGCAATGAATCGTGCGGTTGAGTTATTAGTGAAATACGCTGATGCGACTATTATTGAAGAAACAGTGGAATATGGAAGTGTTTCTGATGAACTTAAAGTAGTTAGTGAAACAGTGGAACATTGTAATGAATTGTTAGGAACTACATTTACACTTGAAGAAATTGTGGATGTATTTAAACGATTGGATTTTAATCCAGTTGTATGTGGTACAACTATTACGTGTACTATTCCAAGTTATCGTAACGATATTTGTATTCGTGAAGATTTAGTGGAAGAAGTCATTCGTTTATTGGGTTATGAACGCTTACAAACAACATTACCATTATTAGAGGCTTCAGAAGGTAAGTTATCACCAGTTCAAAAATTACGTCGTATGACGAAGGATGTTTTCTTGGGAGTAGGTTGTAGTGAAATCGTAACGTATACGTTAGTAAAAGATAGTTTTATTCAAAATCCACTTTTAGCTCATGGTGATGAAATTGCCCTTGCTTCACCAATGAGTGAAGACCGTAAATACATTCGTAATCAATTGTTGCCTTCAATGCTTGAGTGTTTATCGTACAATCAAGCTCGTAAAGCAGAGAATGTGAATGTTTTTGAAATGAGTAATGTGTATAGTGAAAATCATGTAGAAGAGCGTTTAGGTGTATTATTATCTGGTTCTTTACAAAAGTCGCGTTTACAAGAAATTAGTATCCCTAGTGACTTTTATACACTAAAAGGATTATTAATGTCTTGGTTAGAAAAATGTGGATTTGATGAAAAACGTATTTTTATTAAACCAAATACCTTGGATACAGAAATGTTTCATCCGTATCGTAGTGCTGTTATTTATCTTCAAAAAGAATGTTTAGGAATTTTTGGTGAAATTCATCCAACGGTAGTGAAATCATATGATTGTTCACCATGTGTGTATGCTGAAATTAAATTTGAAACATTGAAAAATCAAAAAGCGTCTAAAATTAAATTTAAACCTCTAGATAAATATCCTCATGTTACGCGTGATATAGCGTTGGTTGTTGAAGAGGATGTGAGTGCGCAATCGATTATTGATGTGATTAATCAACAAGGAAAAGCATTGGTGAAGAATGTGGAAGTGTTTGATGTATATCAAGGAGAACACGTTGAAACAGGGTATAAATCGATGGCTATTTCGATTATTTATCAATCGGTAGATCATACTCTACAAGAAAATGAAATAAAACTTGAACATCAGGGAATTCTTGATGCGTTAGAGAAAAAATGTAGTGCTAAATTGCGTGGTTAAAAACTGAAGGAAACTTCAGTTTTTTCAAGAAAGGATGAAAATGAAAAAAAGACATAAAAAGAAATTGATGCAATTTATTTTAGCGATTATTATTGCGATTGCTTCGTATGTAACTACTACCACTGTTTTACCCAATGATAATTTAATTATTACTGTTGTTGATGTTGGTCAAGCGGATGCGACGATTGTTCAGTGTCATGGCGAAGTACTTGTTATTGACGGTGGTAATCGGGAAGATAGTGACATTATGTACACGATTATGAAGCGAAACAACATTAAAAAGGTTAAAGCGATGATTGCAACTCATAGCCATGAAGATCATGTTGGTGGATTATCAGGTGTGTTTGAAACTAGTTTAGTCGATACGGTGTACGTACCAAATACAGAGGATGTTTCAAAGGTTTTTACGACATTTAAACAAAAAGCGTCAAACAATGGGGCAGTGATGGTAATCCCTGAAACAAATGATGAATTTATGATTGGGGAAGCAAAGGTTACTTTTCTCTCTTTAAATAAGGATTATGGTGACAATATTAATAATTCTTCATTGTGTGTTCGTATTGATTATGGTGAAACATCCTTTTTATGGATGGGTGATGCGGAAAAAGAAGTTGAAAACGATTTGTTGGATAGTAACATAAAGGCAAATGTTCTAAAAGTTGGTCATCATGGTAGTAATACTTCATCAACAATGGAATTTTTACAGCGAGTCCAACCTGATTTAAGTATTATATCAGTGGGTAAAAATAATAGTTATGGTTTACCCCATCAAGAAGTGTTACAACGATATAAGGAGCTAGGTTTAAAGGTGTTTAGAACGGATGAACTTGGTGATATTCGCTTGGTGAGTGATGGTAGTGTTATTGATGTTTTTAGTTATAAGAAAAATAAATTTCAGGATAAGTTAATGACAATAGTGAGGTAATTGCTAAAGCAGTAAAAAAGTTTTATAATGATTCAAAGGAGTCATTATGAAGAAAAAAGTGGATACGTCCTTGTTGTCTTGGACTAATAAGCCAACAAATGCAATTGTAGGTAAAACGAAAGTAATTATTGAAAGTGAACCATTTACAGATTTATGGTCGCAGACATACTTTCATACAACGAAAAGTAATGCGACGTTATTAACTCTTCCAATTGAACAAAATTTTACTTTTTCTGCGAAAGTTGAGTTTAAATTTAAACGTCAATTTGATCAAGCTGGTATTATCCTTTATGCGAATGGTGATAATTATGTTAAACTATGTATTGAATATATGGATGAGACAGCTTCTTTAATGTCAGTTGTTGTTACTCACCATGGATTCAGTGATTGGTCGAGCTTTAGCGTTGGCAGTGGTTTATCATCAATGTATTTTCGATTGTCTTGTTTAGATGGTGATGTTAAATGTGATAATTCAGGTGATGGTGTTCATTATAAACAGATGCGTATTTTTCATTTGCGGCGTCGTGAAGAAAAATATCAAGTTGGATTATTTGTAGCTAGTCCACTAGATTCTTGTTTTGAAGCACATTTTAGCGAATTGTATATTGAAGATTGTGTATGGAAGAGATATAAGGAGGGGCAATAACATGAGATTAAAAGAACGATTTATTGAGTATTGTAAAATTAATACGCAAAGTGATGCAAGTAGTACAACGACACCAACAACAATGCGTCAGTTTGATTTAGCGCGCAAGTTAGAGGCAGAAATGCGTGAGATTGGATTAATTGATGTTGTCTTGGATGATAAATGTTATGTGTATGGAACAATTCCAGCTACTGTTGAAGGGGCTAAAACAATAGGTTTTATCGCTCATATGGATACTTCTAGTGATTGTAGTGGCGATAATGTTAAGCCAGTAATCATTGATAACTATGATGGCAATGATATTGTTTTAAATGAAGGAATAGTGATGAAAGTAGAACAATTTCCTCGTTTATCGACTTTTGTTGGTAAAGAGTTAATTGTTACTGATGGTACAACATTATTAGGTGCTGATGATAAAGCGGGTATTGCGATTATTATGGAAATGGCAACCATATTAATGAGTGATTTAAGTATTCCTCATGGCACGATTAAAATAGCGTTTACTCCAGATGAAGAAGTAGGTCGTGGTGCTGATCATTTTAATGTTGATTTTTTTGGTTGTGATTTTGCGTATACGGTGGATGGGGATAAGGTAAATGTTATTGCCGATGAAAATTTTAATGCGTGCCATGTGAATGTTGTGGTAGATGGTGTTAGTATTCATCCAGGTAGTGCGAAAGATCGTATGATCAACGCCAATAATGTAGCAATGGAATTTCATAAATTGTTACCTAAAACGTGTCGACCTGAACATACGGAAAAAAGAGAAGGATTTAATCATTTATGTAGTATGAATGGCACTGTTGAACAAATGAAAATGCAATACATTGTTCGTAATCATGATCGCTGCTTATTTGAAAAACAACAAGAATTATTTTTATTAGCTGCGGAATTAATTAATTTAAGATATCGTAAACAACTAGTTTCTATTGAAATAATTCAAGAATACGCCAATATGTATGAAATTTTAAAAGATAAACAGGATGTGGTTGATATAGCGAAAGAAGCGATTGTACAAATAGGGTTAGAAGTAGAAATGGAAGCGATTCGTGGTGGAACGGATGGTTCGCGACTAACGTTTATGGGTCTTCCTTGTCCTAATTTAGGGACAGGTGGCGGTAATTTCCACGGTAAATATGAATTTTGTTGTGTTGACGAAATGAAACAAGCATTAGAAATAGTGTTGGCAATTTGTAAGATTGTTTCTGAAAGGAAGGAATTAGAATGATTTATACATGTACACTTCATCCTTCATTGGATTATTATTTGGAGTATGAAAAACCATTAAAAGTAGGTAAGATTAATCGTAGTCATTTAGAGTATTATGAGGCAGGTGGTAAAGGCATTAACGTTTCTATCGTATTGAGTAATATGCAATTACCTTCTCGTGCTTTAGGGTTTTTAGGAGGTTTTACAAAAGATTTTTATATTTCTTTGTTACAGAAACATTCTTATATTCAACCATATTTTACGTATATTGAAGGACATACGCGTATTAATGTTAAAGTGTTGGATGGAACTCATACTAATTTAAATACAGCTGGACCATATATTACAGATAAGAGTATGGATCAATTAGTGGCGAAAGTTGATCGTTTAGACCACAATGATTTCTTAGTTTTTTCTGGTAATAGTCCAGTTTATTTATTGGATAAAGTGGATAAAATGATTAAAAATTGTCATGAAAATGGCGTTAAGATTGTATTAGATACTAATCCTGATATTACGAGTCGTTGTTTAAAGTATCAACCATTTTTAATTAATCCAAGCATTCAAGAATTGTCAGAAATGTTTCAATGTTCATTAAATTCTTTTGATGAAATTTTAGATAAAGCGCAATTATGTGTTGAATTAGGTGCTAAAAATGTCATGGTTTCAATTGATGATAGCAGTTCTATTTTAGCTACGGAAGATGGTGTTTATCGTGCGAACAAAATGGGTGGTAAGGTTGTAGAAGTGAATAGTGTAGGATCTAATGATGCGATGGTGGCTGGATTTGTAATGAATTCACTTCGTACGAATAAAAATATTGAAAGTTTTAAATATGCGAATTGTTGTGGTTTAGCAACTGTATATTCTAAGAGTTTAGCGATTAGAGAAAAAATTGAAGAATACGTTGAACAAGTAGAAATTGAAAAAATTCGCTAGTATTTACTATTGATTTAAATTTTGATAAAATTGTTTCGTTGAAAGAAGGATGAATAATGAAGAAGTTAATGGTTTCAATACTGCTTGGGTGTTTATTGTTGCAGGGTTGTACAAGTGGAAAGAATAAGCCACTGGATACATCAAAGATGACGATGATTGATATTGCTTCAGCACCTGCGGATATGAGTGGGTATCATTTATTAAAAGATACTCAACATATGTATGAAGCAACGACAATCAAAGAGTTCTTACGAGTATTTAAAGAAAAAGGAACGGCAGTTGTTTATTTTGGTTATGTAGGATGTCCTTTCTGTGAACAAGCAGTGCCAGTGATTAATGAAGTTGCGAAAGAAAAAGAAATGAAAGTGTATTACATCAGTGTTGATCATAAATTCTCTGATGAAGAATACGATGAATTTATTGAAAACACAAAAGATTTTTTACGTAAAGATAAAGATGGAAATCCTGAATTTTACGTTCCTCAAGTATTTACGATTAAAGATGGTGTAATTGTTGGTTCCCATTTAAGTTTAGTAGATAGCTACAATACGAAAGATGGCAATTTAACTCAATCTCAACATGATGAATTGAAACAAATCTACGTTGATATGTTTGAAAAGTTGAGATAGTTTATGGATAAAAGAGAACTAGCAAAAAAATATCGTAGCCAAGGCTGTAATTGTGCCCAAGCTGTTTTGTGTAGCTTTGCGAAGGAATGCAATATTTCTGAAGATGTTGCCTATCGTTTAACAGAAGGATTGGGTAGTGGCATTGGTAAACTAGAAAGCTTTTGTGGTGCTACTAATGGTTTAGCGATTGCGATGGGTTTATTAAATAGCCAAGGTATTGATTCTAAAGGAGCATCTAAAGCGGATACCGCGAATAAAATTAAAGCTTTGGTTGAAAATTTTGAAGTGAAGAATGGTTCTTATATTTGTAAAGATTTAAAGGCAAGTAATAGTGAATTTCGATCATGCGAAGATTTGATTGATGATTGTGTCGTTTATTTACAACAATATATCGATAAATAATGTCTGTATAACAGACATTTTGCCCCTATAGTTAAATGGATATAACAAGATCCTCCTAAGATCTAGTTACCAGTTCGATTCTGGTTGGGGGTGCCATATACTAAAAAAGTCACTTTAAAGTGACTTTTAAATTGCCGAAGGTAAATACCACGTGCTATGCGCGTGGTAATAGACTTTTAGATTCA